>NZ_JBYSXD010000063.1:0-24646 GCF_058781865.1 Arthrobacter sp. FW306-1B-F12A | reverse complement strand
CCCCCTGAACCCGAGCCGCCGCGCGAAATGGCGTAGATGACAAGCGCGACGCCGATCGCACCAGCGAGCGCGGCCGCGGACACGGCGGCACCGGACGCGCCGAACACCACAATGGCCAGGACTGCCGCGGCACTCGCACCGTAACTGATGCCGATGACGTCGGGGCTGGCAAGGGGGTTGCGGAGCATGGTCTGGAAGAGCCCGCCCGAGAGGCCGAACGCCACACCAATCAGGATTGCCAGCACGGCCCGCGGCAGTTTGTTTTCGATGACGATGAAGCTTGCGCCCGGGATCTTCTCCCCGCCCGTCAAGTGGGCAGTGAGGATCCTGAAGAAATCGGGGATGGTGACCGTGTAGCTGCCAAGGAGCACAGTCACCGCAAAGAGGACCACGACGCCGGTGCCCAGGAGTGCGGTCCTGCTGCGGAGGTTCACAGCGACGCCCCCTTGCCCCGGCGGACGAGCCACACGAAGACGGGGGCACCGAGGATGGCCGTCATGATGCCCGCGGGAACTTCGCCCGGCAGCAGCACTACCCGGCCGATCACGTCCGAAACCAGGAGGAGTGCCGGCGCGAGAACCATGGAGAACGGCAGGATCCAGCGGTAGTCCGGACCCGTAAAGAAACGCACGGCATGTGGAACCACGAGTCCGACGAATCCGATGGGACCAGCCAACGCCGTGGCCGATCCGCAGAGCAGCACGATTCCAAGCGCGGTGACGCCCCTGGCCAGGGTCACATTCTGGCCGAGCCCGCGGGCAACGTCATCGCCGAGGGCCAGGCTGTTGAGGATCCGCCCGCTGCCCAGCACGATCAACGCGCCAATCAGCAGGAAGGGCAATCCGGTCAACACCACGGACCAGTCGCTGCCGGCAATTCCACCCACCTGCCAGAAACGGAAGCGGTCCAGGGTGTCCTGGCTCGAAACCAGGATGACGTTCATTATCGAGTAAAGCCCCGCACTCAGCGCCGCCCCTGCCAAAGCGAGCTTCACCGGCGTCGCACCGTCACGCCCGATCGACGCAATCAGATAGACGACGACGGCGGCCGCCGCGGCACCGACGAAGGCGAACCAGATGTAGCCGCTCGCCCCCGAGATACCGAAAAGGTAGATCCCGGCGACCACAGCCAGTGCCGCCCCGGCGTTGACGCCCATGATGCCCGGGTCCGCAAGGGGGTTGCGGGAGACGCCCTGCATCGCGGCGCCCGCAAGGCCAAGGGCAGCCCCTGCCACCAAACCGAGCACAGTGCGTGGAATGCGGGTGTGGACCACCGCATGGTTCCCGTCGTCGGGGCTGAACTGCGTGAGTGCTTGCCACACGGTTTCAAGGGACAAGCCCCGTGCGCCGATCGCAAGCGAGGCCGCACAGGCAAGCGCAAGCACGACGACGGCGGCCAGCAGCCAGGCGGCGCGGTTGCCGCGTCCCCGGCCCCCGACGTCGGGCCCGGCCTTCGCGCGAACTGGCAGGTGTTGCCCTGTGGAAGCGATGTGAGGGTCATGAGCTGCCAGCTCGCGCGCCGTTCCGCCCGCGGAAGGTGGGCCCGCCGTCGTCGTGCTTTGTGTCATGTCAGGCGCATCGCTACTTGGTGGCCGCGTCGGCGCCCTTGGCCAGCTGCGGCAGGAACATGTCCAGTGCCCACGGCAAGCTCAGCGGCGAGGATGCGGAGATCGCCAGGGTGAGGGTGTTGTCGGAGTCTGCAACCAGGGCGCCCTTCTTGATCGCGGGGATCTGCCCCAGCAGGGGGTCCTGCTTGATTTGGTCAGTGGTCTTGGAATCCGGCACCCAGGTCACGAAGACGTCCGAGGAAAGCTCATTGGCCTTTTCGGCGGACCACGGAACGAAAAATTCCTTGGAGCCCTTGCTGGCGTTCTGCACCACGGGGGCGAGCTTCATGCCGATTTCGGACAGGAAACGCGGTCGGTTGTCGTTGGCTGTGTAGACGTTGACGCCGTCGCCCTTGGCAGGCTCAAGGTTGCCGTAGATGAAGGACTTGCCGGCGAGCTGCGGAAACGCGGCGACCTTGGTCTTGATAGTGGCCTCGGTGTCCGAGACGAGCTTGGTGGCCTCTGAGCTCTTACCCAAGGCCTGGCCGATGATCGTGGTGGCTTCCTGCCATGGCGTGCCGTACGCGAGTTCGGGTTGTGCCACCACCGGGGCAATTTCAGAGAGTTTCTTATAGTCGGCTTCGGTCAGGCCAGAGTACGCGGCAAGGATGACATCGGGGGCCAGCTTGGCGACTTCCGTGAAATTGATACCGTCGGCCTCGGAGAACTGGACCGGCGCCTTCGGGGTGCCAAAGCCGGCGCCCAACTTCTCGAGCGCGGCGTCCTTCCAGGGAGTGGAGCCCTTGCCGTTGTTGCCCCACGCAACCTTCGGTACACCGACCGGTACGACGCCGAGAGCCAAGGCGACATCGTCGTTGACCCACGAGACGGTCACCACGCGCTGCGGTTGCGACTTGATGGTGGTTTCACCGAAGACGTTCTTGATGGTGATTGGGAACTGACCGCTTGAGGCCGGCGTCGTCGCTGAACTGGCGGTGGTTGAGCCTGTCGAGCAGGCGGTGAGGGACAGTGCGACGGCGGCAAAGGCTGCGGTCGCTGCACCTGCGGTCTTCAGCAGGGCTCGGCGTGAGGGGCGGGAAGCCACGGGACTCCTTAGGTAAGTGATGCAAACCTAAGTAAGGCTAGCCTACCCTTCTGATAATTACGAAACATTTGCGTGGCGTAATTAATTCACGCCCTGCGTTCCCTCAAATGCCCGCTCACCTATCACGGCCAAAACCCCATCGCCCGCTCACCTATCACGGCCAAACGGCGATCGCTCGCTCACCTATAGCGACAAAACGGCGAACGCTCGCTCACCTATGGGAACAAACGGCACGGGAATTTTTGGACACCACCGACGACTTTTGCAAAGATGACAGAGCCGGTTGATTCAACGAACTGGCCAGGGCCGTGAAAGCGGCGAAGATCGAGAGGATGAGCATGCGCACTACACACGTTGGCGCTGCGATGGTTGGCGAGGTGGCCGTTTTGGCCTGCTTTGCAGCCCCCTCTGCGTCGGCCATCCCGCTCGGCGGCCAGGGAAACTAAACCCACCGCCCCTGCACTAGAAGCACGCTAAGGTTCCTTTGCGGTGCCCTCGGATCGCCAGACGCCATGCGTCCTTCCTCTTCGGAGCCCAATCGATCTGAAAGAACTTTGCCGTGCAGAAAATCACCGCCCAACAAATCCGTTCCTCATTCATCAACGCGAGCCGCTCGGAGGCCGCCAAACTCAACCTCCCGAAGGACTTCGATTCCCTCGACTGGGACAACCTCGAATTCCTTGGCTGGCGCGACGAAAAGATGCCCATGCGGGGCTACCTCGTCCTCCCGAACGATGATTCCCTCACTGGCATCATGCTGCGCGCACCCGAGGGAGGCTCCGGCAAGAAGCGCTCGGTCCTTTGCGAACTGTGCCGCGACGTGTTTTCCAAGGACGATGTGTATCTTTGGGTTGCCAAACGCGCGGGCCAATCGGGCCGCGACGGCAACACTGTGGGGACGTTGATCTGCGCAGAATTCGGCTGCTGCGCCAACGTCCGGAAGGAACCCCCGGCGAATGAGATCAATCCGGACCCGGCCGACGTCGTCGTTCGCCAAATCGCCGGGCTGCAGTCCCGGACCGCCCAGTTCCTGGGGCGGGTCCAAGGGAAGTAGACGCCTGCGGCGGACGCTCGCTCTATCTCTAGTGAGCGAGCGTCCGCCGGAAACCCGACATACGTGAGCGAGCGTCCGCCGGAAGTGCCACATACGTGAGCGAGCGTCGGGGCTAGCGGAGCACGATGTCCACGGGGTTGGCTTCGGAACGCCATTCGCCGGGCGCGCCCGGGGCGCCGATGACGGGGGCCGTGAGCACGCCGGAGCGGTTGGTTCGCTTGTCGCGCAGGATTTCCGTGACCGAACCAAGATGCCGGGACAGGTCGATGACGTTTTCGGGGGCCGCCAGCAACAACTGGAAGCCGAACTCGTGCAGGGCCTTGATGCCTGCGCCGGCGAACTCCTCCGACGCGAGGACGAACGCCTCGTCCATCATCACCGTTCCGTACGTTGTGAAACCCTGCTCAGCGATGCCCAATTGGTAGCTCAGGGCCGCCGCCATGATGAACGCAGTGAATCGCTGCCGCTCGCCACCGGACATCGAGCCGGTGTCCGCGTGCATGTACACCTCGGTCTTCTTGCCACCCCGCGGGCCTTGGACGGAGCGGTGCTCCTTGCACTGGATGAAGAGGTGCCCGCGGACATCCAGCACCTCGGCTCGCCAGCGCCGGTCCTCGGGGGTCTGCGAACCGAGCCGCTTGACCAGGGTTTCGAGCGACTTGTAACGGTTGGTGAGTTCGACGTCGTCGTCCGCCTCGGGTGAGCCCGCGGCCCCCGAAGCGGCGCCGGCCGCGCGGGACGGCCGCGAGTGGCGCGTCTTCAACGCGTTGTGGATGGCGTCCTTGAACTGCTTCGCAGTGGCGGGCAGCGTCTGTTTGATATCGAGTTCCAGGAAGCTGCCCTCGTGGAAGTTGACCTCGGACAGGATGCCGTTGAGGGGAAGGATGCGGCTCGTGATGGCACGGCGTTCCTCGTCAAGCAAGTGCAGCAAGGTGCTGAACGATTCATGCGTGCGCTGGTTGAAGAACTGCCGGAATTCGGCCTCCTGCGCGGGCAACCCTTCGCTGACGATCTGGTGGTAGCGGGACTCGAACTCCCCCGCGGCGCCGATCGAGGTCCCGTGGTCCGCGGAAATGGCGGTACCCCATTCGCGCACGAATCCTTCGAACATGCGCGTCAGCCGCTCGGCCAACGCCTGCCCGCGCGACTCAGTGGCATGCAGTTCCGCCAAGAGCTTGCTCCGGACTTCGGCAGCCAGGGTGTCGAGTTCATGGAGCTCGCCCACCTCGCCGAATGCGCTGAAGTACGGCTCGAGGGCAGCAACTGTAGCGCCCGACGGCGGCGCCTGGTCCAGGCGGTTGCGCGCAGCATCCAGGAGGGCGTCAGCCGTGGTCATCTGGTGGTCGAGCGTCTTGTATTCGCTCTGCAAAACCGCCGCCGAACCTGTGGAGGACTGGTGCTTTTCGCGTACGGCCTCGATATTTGCACGCAAGGGCTCCAGATCGGCCTGCGCGGCCAAGGCATCCTTGAGCCGCTGCTCGATCTTCGCGAGTTCCTCGGCCGCCACCGCTGCAGAGACCTGTTCCCAGCCACGCTCATCGTCGGCGATGCGACGCAAGGCATCGAGCTGGCGGGTCATGCCTTGGTGCGAATCCTCGCGGCTTTGGGCGAGTTCGGCGGCCTTCAGAAGCTCGTTCTCGAGCTCGCCGACCTTCGCGGCCACGAGCTCCAGCTTGGAAGCGTTGTCGAAACCGAGAACATAGTCTTGCCGGCTCGTGAAACGATCGTCCTTCTCCACTGTGTGCCTGTTGCGCTTGACCACTCCGCCCAGGCTCAGGCCTTTGTCCAACTTCGCGAGCTCGTCCGGGTCTTCCACGCACGGGTACGCGAAATCGAGGGCGATCCGCTCGCGGATCCACTCTCCGGCGTCGGCGTTCGCCCCCAAGGTGAGGATGTTCAGCTTCGTGAGCAAATCGCCGTCGGACACGTCCTCCACAGCCAAGGCCCCGCCGGCGAACGGTTTGGAGACGTCCACTGCCCGCAGCGCGCCGCGGACCGTGTTGTCGTTCAGGTAGCGCGTGACGGCGGCGAAGTGCTCTCCGGGAACAAGCAGCGTCGTGGCGAGGTTCCGCAGGGCGCGCTCGGCCGCGGGCCGCCACTGTTCCTCACCCTCGGCGAGGTCTATCAGCTCGCCTGCAAAGGGCATCCGGTCCTCGGGAACGCCAGTGGCTGCCGCGATTGCGGCGCGGTTTTCAATGCTCGACGGCGGCAGCAGGGACTTGCGCGTCTTCAACGAGACGAGCTCCTGCTGGGCTGCGGCGAGTTCGCGTTTCTTGGTGGCGTGGCCGTCGAAAGCTTCGAAGCGGAGTTCCCGCAGCGCTTCCGAATCGTCCTTGAGTTCGGCGGAGCGGCTCGCTGCCTGCTCGTGGGCCTGCTCCCAACCCTCAGCCGTCCACTCAAGGTTGAGTCCGGCGTCGGCCAATGCTTGGCGTGCCGCCTCCTCCACCTGCTGGCGAAGCTTGAGGCCGACCCGGGCATTTTCGAGCGACTGCTCGATCGCCGAAATCGCGTTACCGCCCTGGTTGTTGTAATCCGACTCGAGCTGGCGAAGCTCCTTGGCGAGCGCGTCCCGGACGCCCCGCTCGGCGCTGAGCTCCTTGGCTTTCGCCTGGGCAAGGTCCTTGAAACGGGCCAAAGTCTTGGCATGGACCGTGACCGAGAGCTGCTGCTTGTAGGCGTCGAATTCCTCGCCGCTGAGCTCCCGGAGCCGGTTGGCTTCCAGCAACGACTGGGCATACTCCTTGTTCATCCCAGGGACGGGGGCGAGCTGGTCGCGCTGCTGGCGCACGTCCTCCAGCCGCTGCCTGATGGACATGAGGTTGCTGAATTCCTCGACGACGTCGTCCGCAGCAGTGAGCGTCGCGGGCGCGTCGAGCACCTGGTCGCGGAAGAACGTGTTGACGCTGCCGCCGAGCCCCTTGCCGGCCTGGATCACCCGCAAAAGCGGAAGCGCCTGGTCCGAGTTGATGCCGAGAAGCCGCCGGAAACGCTCCGCAAAGGCCTTGTGCACATCGAAGATCTGGGCGTCCGGGAAGATTGTCTCCAGCGCGCCCTTGGTGAAGCGCTTCTCCGCGATGCCCTCAATCGCGCCGAGATCCAGGGGCTTGTTGTCAATCACATAGAACCGGCCGACGCTGGACTCCGTGCCGTTCTTGGGCAGGTCGAAAAGGGCCGAGATCGTCACCTTGGTGCCGGCAGCGTTGTCGAACGTCAGCGCGACGGCGGACCACGTGGCACCGGGGCGCTGGAAGGCACTCGCCGAACCCTCGCCCACGGCCTTGTCGCCCACTTTTCCACGCATGTACGTGAACGTGGTCCTCTTGTCCTCCACAGCCCCGCCGGCCCGCTGCGCCGCAGCCTCATTGGAGCGCGGACGGGCATCGAAGACACGCAGCATGGCATCGAACAACGTGGACTTGCCGACGCCTGAGTTGCCTGTCAGCAGGGTGCCGTTGCGGTCCACGTGCATCGTGTGGGCGCCGTGGAACGTGCCCCAATTGACCACCTGGACCAAGGCGAGGCGCATCTGGCCCGGGTTGGTGAGTTCGCCGATCGGAAGCATCGTCGCAATGGTCACTTGGCTGCCTCCTTGGTTTCGTCAGTTGCGTCAAGTGTCGTTGCGTCAGTTGTGGTCGCCTTTGCCTCCGCGGTGGATGCGTCACCACTGCTGTCGGTCACCACGTCGTCCTCTTCCCCGGTGTCGGACTCAGCGTCGTCGTTGGAGTTGGGGTCGTCCGTTTCCGTTAGTTCGATGAGGGGTTCAGTGCCTGATTCGTCGGCTGCTACCGCGATCAGTGCCTCGATTTGGGCCGGGATGTCGCCGATGTTTTCGAAGGGGAGGGCTAGCGGGAGGGCCTTGGAGATCGCGAACGTGTCCTCGATGCCCGTGGGCAGGAGGAGTTGGCGGGCCAGGAGCTTCGTGATGGTGCGGTTCACGACGTCGGTGTCGCGGAGGGCGTCTTGTTGGCCGGATGGCTGGTAGTGCGCCACGAGTTCGGCGATTTCTTCGCGGGTGATCACAGGCTCGGTCTGGGCAGTGACGTGGCGGTCGAGAAGGAGCCTCAGGCGCAGAAGCACGATGGTTTCGACCCGGCTCAACGCACGTTGCTGACGAAGGATGCTCGAGCGGGTGCTTCCTCCGATGGCTTCGGGATCGACGGGACGGAGCACCGCGATCTTGCGTTCGTGGTCCAGTTGCAGGTTCAGGAAAAGCTCGGAAAGCCGGCTGCGGAGGATCACTTGGTTGTCCAGAAGGGTGGTCCAGAGCTTTTCGTCGCGGCCGCCGTCGACATACGGACCCTTGAGCAGCCGCACGAGAGCCTGGCGGACCTTCATAGACAGCACGCCGGTGTCGCCCGGGAACAACGCCGCGCCGTCTACGAATGTGTCGCGCGGCGTGACGCGGAAGGGATCGGAGTGGACATGCTGCGCTATGTCCACTCTTTGTTCCGAAGAGGGGGCATGCTCGGTGTGGTGGGCGTCAGTCATCGGAATCCTTAGTCAGGGTCACGAGCGGCAGGTACGCGGTGCGTGTGCTGCCATCGATTTGTTCGAAGTCGATGTTTTCCCAGGTGGCCCGGTCGAACGCCGCACCACCGTGCAGCGCTTCGGACAGAAGGGCCCGGACGGTGTTGATGTGCCGTTCACCCTCCGGGAGGTTCGCCCAGGCCTCTGCCAGTGTGGCTGCGCCCGCCATGGCGGAGCGGACGACGTCGGGCCTTGCCTTCGCGGAGCGAAGTGAACGCACGCGGTCCGAATCGCTGAAGGCGATGGGGTCGGCGAGCTTTGGCGGCGCCGCGAACTCATCCGGGTCAAAGAGCTTGACCATGGCGAGGGATTCGAATCCCGCATTGAACAACACCGGGCCTCGGACCAGGCCGGGACGGTCGCGCTCGTACGGCATCGAGCGGATAGCCTGTTCGGCTTCGCGCAAGACCTGCCGGAGCCGGACGGACTGGCGGATATCGTCGCTCTGGATGTAGTTGTTGAGGCTCTCCGAAAGCCGGCCGTAGATGCGCTGGATCTGGCTGTGCTGCGTGCGCAGTTCCGCCACGAGGTTCTTGAGGGTTTCCCTGTCCTCATGGCTGAGGTCATCCGCGAATTGGCGGCTCAGCACGTCGCCGATCGCCGAACGGAAGCGCAACTGTTGCTGCGGGTCCTCAAGGAACGCCGTGAAGGAACGGAAGGTACGGCCTTCGGGGCTCTGCCGCAAGCGTTTGTCCGCCTCCAGGACCTGCGCCATCGTTGCACCCTTGCTGAGCGACTCCTCGATGATCTGGTTGCGGAGCTCGCCTACCAGTTCTTCGATGCGGTCACGCATCTTCTTGTAATCGGCAGGCAGGCTTGCCGCAAGGTCCAGGATGTTCCCGGCTGCTTCGACGGCTTCCTCATCATCCAAAAGACCGTCGAAGTCGCCGGAACTGATGTCTTCGATCAGCTGCTGCCGCTCCTGGATCTCCTCTTCAAGGGATTCCAAACGGGCGCTCTGGTCCGGGTTCGTCTCGTTGGCGAGCTTTTCGACGTCGCCCAGCAACGTCCCGAGCCTGGAACCGTTGAGCGTGGAACGTTCGCTGGAGAGGCTGTCCAGGAATGCCAGGACTCTTGCGGCGGCCTCGGTGATTTCGTAGACGATCTGGCCGGACTGGCTGCGTCGGGTCAGGAACTGCTTTCGGGTCCATTCGTCCGCAAAGGCCTTGCCGCTCCCCTGGCCGCCCAGCCCGGGATCCTGCCTGCGGAGCTGCTCGAGGAAAGCGTCGACGTCGGCATGGAACTCTTCGAGCGGCAGCTGAGGTTTCGTTCGGGTGAAGGATGCCTGGAGCACCGCGATGACCCAGGGCGCCGAGCGCGTGAGGACCCAGGCGGGGCCTTTGGTCAGGAGTTCGAGATCCCTGAGCCGCGCACTGATGGCGTCGGCTGAGGACATTGCTGAGCGGGACACTTACTCTCCTTCAGCTGCCGCGGAACCTTCTGGCAGCGGAAATCCCGAAAACTGCCCCGTACAAGGTTAACGCAGGGTGCGCCGCAACCCTTCCGTGATCTACCTCCCGGTAGGGTTTCGATCGCGTATCAACAGTCCCGACGCCGGTGTCGTTGCTAGCTGAACCGACGACGCCGCCCCTAATGTCGACACCAACGACGTCGACGCTCCGACGTCGGCTTTGGCAGCGTTGCGGAGGGGACCCAATGCAGTTCGACTTGACGACCTTAGACACCAGCACTTATGTCTTCGCGGGAACACTAATCCTTGGCCTGGTTCTGGCAGCCTTCATCGCGGTAGCCGCAATGGCCGCACTTGCGTTGCTCGGCGCCGGAAGCCTCGCCTGGTACACCGTGAAGAACGTGCTGGGCGGGCTGGTCCACGGCATCAATTTTGCGTGGGACCAGCTGGTCCACCAGGCCGGAAAAGTGGAACTGCCAGTGGAATTCCCGTCCCAGACCGCCCCT
The DNA here is from genome assembly GCF_058781865.1 of Arthrobacter sp. FW306-1B-F12A. Lineage (NCBI taxonomy): Bacteria > Bacillati > Actinomycetota > Actinomycetes > Micrococcales > Micrococcaceae > Arthrobacter > Arthrobacter sp. FW306-1B-F12A. Next base: position 14,497 of record NZ_JBYSXD010000063.1, on the reverse strand, counting down.
AGCACAGGTACCTACCCGCGAGTAGCATTGAGGGACAGCTGAAGGGTCCACCACCCGAGGCGGATCCTGGGCTCGAAACCGGCACAACCGGCAAGAGGAGTCCTCCCATGACCTCCGCCACTGACAACAAGAGCAACGGTGTCACGGCCGCAGAAGCCCGCGCAGTCGCCGAGGCCGCCCGCGACACCGAATGGAACCGCCCCAGTTTCGCGAAGGGGCTGTATTTGGGAGACTTCGATCTGGGGCTGATCCATCCTTGGCCCCAGGCAAGAGCCGACGACGTCGAGCGCGGCGAAGAGTTCATGGCGAAGCTGACGGAGTTCTGCGGCACCATGTCCGGCCGAGCCATCGAACGCGATGCCAAGATCCCGGACGAATACCTCGCTGGCCTCACCGGGTTGGGCGTTTTCGGCATGAAGATTCCGCGCGAGTACGGCGGCTTGGGCCTCTCGCTGGTCTACTACGGCAGGGCGTTGGCGCTGTTGGGATCAGTCCATCCGAGCCTCGGCGCGTTGCTCTCGGCCCACCAGTCCATCGGCGTCCCGGAGCCGGTCAAAGTCTTCGGCACGCCCGAACAAAAACAGGAGTACTTGCCGCGTTGCGCCGCTGGCGCCATCACGGCGTTCCTGCTGACCGAGCCCGACGTCGGCAGCGACCCCGCCCGGATGGGCTGCACCGCAGTGCCAAGCGACGACGGCGAGTCCTACCTTTTGGACGGCGTCAAACTTTGGACCACCAACGGCGTGATCGCCGAATTGGTAGTGGTCATGGCGGTTGTCCCTGCCCGCACAGCCCCCGACGGGACGGTACTCAAGGGCGGGATCACGGCGTTCGTGGTGGAAATGGACTCACCCGGCATCACGGTGGAGAACCGCAACGCCTTCATGGGCCTGCGCGGCATTGAGAACGGCGTGACAAGGTTCCACCAAGTCCGCGTACCTGCAGCCAACCGGCTGGGCCGCGAAGGCCAGGGACTCAAGATCGCGCTCACCACGCTCAACACTGGCCGGCTTTCGATCCCTGGCCTTTGCGTGGCGGCGGGTAAGTGGTCGTTGAAGATCGCCCGCGAATGGTCCAACGCCCGCACCCAATGGGGCCGTCCGGTCGGAAAACATGAGGCCGTCGGCAAGAAGATCGCGTTCATCGCCGCCACCACCTTTGCCCTTGAAGCCGTTTTCGAACTGTCCGCCGAGATGGCCGACGCCGGCCAGAAGGATGTGCGGATCGAGGCTGCGCTGGCCAAACTTTGGTCCACTGAACTGAGCTACACGGTGGCTGATGAGTTGGTCCAGATCCGGGGTGGCCGCGGGTTTGAAACGGCGGATTCCCTGGAGGCCCGTGGAGAACGCGCGGTGGCCGCCGAGCAGTTGCTGAGGGACATGCGCATCAACCGGATCTTCGAAGGCTCGTCCGAAATCATGCGCCTGCTCATCGCCCGCGAAGCCGTCGATGCCCACCTTTCGGCCGCGGGCGAGCTCGCCTCCGCAGACGCAACCCTGCAGGAGAAGGCGCGTGCCGCCGTCGGCGCCTCAGGTTTCTACGCCAAATGGCTCCCTAAGCTGGTGGCCGGGGCCGGCATGGACCCCCGGTCCTACAGTGAGTTCGGGCGCCTCGCGAAGCAACTGAGGTATGTGGAGCGGGCTTCGCGCCGGCTCGCCCGGCAGACGTTCTACGGCATGGGCCGCTGGCAGGCAAGGCTTGAATACAAACAAGCGTTCCTGGGCAGGATCGTGGATATCGGGGCCGAGTTGTTTGCCATGGCAGCGTGTTGCTCACGGGCCGAGATGCTGCTGCAGACCGCACCGGAGCAAGGCGCGGCGGCGTACGAGCTCGCCGAGGCTTACTGCGAGCAAGCGCGGATTCGCGTGGACGGATACTTCGATCAGTTGTGGCGGAACACCGACGACATCGATCATGAGTTGTCCTCGAACGTCCTCGCCGGCGACTATGCATGGCTTGAGGCCGGAATCCTTGACCAATCCGAAGGAACAGGTCCGTGGATCGCCGATGCCACCCCGGGCGCCTCGTCCAAGGAGAGCCTGCACCGGAAGTACCGCTGAGGCTGATGCCGATCGACGCGGCTAGCCGACGTCGCCGTCGAGGTAGTACCAGCGCCGTTCGATCCGCAGGAAGCGGCTATTCTCGCGCTGGACTCCGCGTTCGCCGTCGGAACGGTAATGTGCTGCGAACTCGACCGTCCCTTCGGTGTCCAAGGGTCCGCCTTGGCACGTGGCCAGGATGTCCAGCCTGCGCCATTCAATGTCCGGGTCCAGGTCCAGCCCTGCAGGCCTGGTGTCCGGGTGCCACGTGCGCAAAAGGTAATCGCTGTCAAGGACAACAAAGGCGGAGTAGCGCGAACGCATGAGCTGTTCGGCCGTGGGCGCGTCGGAGTCTCCGCGATGGAAGCGTCCGCAGCACTCGGTGTACTGCTCTCCGGACAAACAGGGGCAAGCGCCTAGTCGTAGGCGGGCCGGATCGAGTGGCATTGAAGCCCAATCTTGAAGAGAAGGTGAGAGCTAGGCAACAAATTCTGTCACAGCAGATAACAGCTTCGAAACAACCTCGGCGAGCCGGAGTTTGGCGGATGATTCCTTAAGATTTCGCCCTTAGGCTAGATGACATGCCCGCAGACCTTCGGTTGCGGCGTCCACCCCACAACTCTGGCTCGAGGAGGCTACGTGGAGGATCCAACAACACTTGGCCTCAATCTGACTTTTTTTGGAACGCTCGGGCTGGCTTTGTTGATGTCCATTGGTTTGGGCTTCCTGATGGTTGTCACTTTGGTGCTGGCCGGCGTCGCGAAGCTGGTTTGGATCATCCTGCTCGCGATGGTCGGGATCTTCCCGAAACGCGATGCCGTACCGGTTGTGCACTTGCCACCAAGGCCTCGACGTGCCCCCGTCCCGCCGTCGGATTCCGAGGAACCGACCTCGGCGGACGACGGCTTGCTGGGCGCAGGGCCGTCCGTTCCTCGGGAACCGCGTCCTGGGTTTGCTGGGACCACCAAGCTACTGTGGTCGGCGTCGTGGTCAGCCGTCCGGAACGTCCCTTGGAAGTCGCTGGTCAACCCACGGACGTGGCCCAAGCCTGCCCAGATCAAGGACGGTATCGCAGCCACAGCCACAAACCAGGCGAAGGAACATCCTTTTGTGGTCGCGATAAAGCAGGATCCTCCGGTCCTGAACAGCCAGTGGGCTGCCGCCGTCGCCGAGGCCGATGCCCGGGCTGCAGCACGCGACGCTGAACGGGCCGCGGAAGCGTCAGCTTCGGACCCGGAACCGCCGGCTTCCGACGAACCCGTTGAAGGGAACGTGGCGGAATCGTCGGGGACTGGCACGCCGGTCCGCGAACACCGGGGAGAACCACATGGCGGCAAACCCGTATCTTCCGGCCGTGTGACGGCCTCAGCAGGGTCCCGCCCCCGGGCCTAGCGCCCCGCAGTGCCCGCCTGACCCAATCCTCAGTTCCCGGCCGACCCAACTGACTAGCATTTGTTGTCGTTTTGGAGGCTCATAACGACAACAACTGCGAGTCAGTTGGGGCCGCGACCAAGCTCACGCGGCCAATTGCCTGAACCCGGCCCCGTGGTAGATGAGGGGCTCGGCGTCGTGGTTGATCTCCACGGACTTCACTTCGAGGACGACGATCGCGTGGTCACCCGCCGGGGTTTCTGAGACCACTTCGCATTCAAGCACCAGCGCTGCGCCGTCGATCAACACCGCCCCGGCGTCGCTCGTTGAGGTCGCCAGGCCAGCGAATCGGTCCTGGGTCCGCGAGGAGAGCTGCAGGCACACGGCTTCCTGGCCCTGGGCCAAGATGGAAACACCCAGTCGCGGGGCGCGCCGGAGCTTGGGCCATGTGGTGGAGGAGTTCTGCACCGCGAACATGACCAGCGGTGGTTCGAGCGAGACTCCCACTGTGAAACTCGATGCCACCAGGGCCTCCGGCACGAATCCGACCATGGCACTGAAGGCCGCCACGCCTGAGGGAAATTGCGCGAACGCCTGCTTGATCGAAGCGGTTCCATCCACCGTTGCCTGGGTCATGGCGGGTTCCTTTCTCTGTAGTTTCGTGCCTGCCTTTCTACTAATTCACTCGGGGCCGATAACGGCAATATTTGTGTATTCGCGTGTCGAATGAAGTCAATTCATAATTCGTCATACCTTGTTTCATTACCCCGCAATACGAAAAGCGAAGAATTTGTACGTTTTTCGAGTGTCCCGGGGCACGACATGTGTAGCGTCGTGTCAATCCATTGCACAGCCTTGATTCTTCACGGAGGAAGCCGGAGATGAGCCTCAGCGAGCTTCGAACCCTGGGACGCACAGGTGCCCTGATCAGCCCCCTTACCCTGGGAACCCTCAACCTTGGGACGGGTTCGGCGCCCACGGGCGCAGAGGAAAGCGTCCGCATCATCCATTCGGCCCTCGACGCCGGCATCACCAGCGTCGATACCGCGGACATCTATTCGCAGGGCGAGGCGGAAGCCATTGTGGGCCGGGCCCTCCACGGCAGGCGGGATGATGTTTTCCTTTCCACCAAGTTCCACGGACAAATGGGGCCGAATCCCGCGCATGCAGGCAATTCCCGGCGCTGGATCATGAAGGCCGTGGAAGGCAGCCTGAACCGCTTGCAGACGGACAGGATCGACCTTTACCAGGCACACCGTCCGGACTACAACACCGACGTCCTGGAAACCATCACGGCCCTCAACGACCTCATCCGGCAGGGCAAGATTCTCTACTACGGAACGTCGGTGTTCACGCCGTCGCAGCTTGTGGAGGCACAGTGGATCGCCACCACCAACCACCTCATACCGCCAGTGGTGGATCAGGTGCCCTATTCCTTGTTGGTCCGCGCGAATGAGCGCGACGTCTTTGCAATCACGCAGCAGTACAACCTTGGCGTGCTCAGCTATGGACCGCTCGACGGCGGCTGGCTCTCCGGGAACTACCGCGTGGGAGTCCCCCAGCCCGCAAGCTCCCGCGCGTCGGCCGTTCCCGGGCGCTTCGACGTCTCTGCACCTTTCAACAGGAACAAACTCCTGGCCGCCGATGCCTTGGGCCGTGTCGCCGAACGGCATGGGCTCACCCTCATCCAGCTTGCTGTCGCCTTTGCCCTGAACCATCCGGCCGTCAGCAGCGTGGTTATCGGTCCGCGCACGGAGGACCATCTGGTCGACTACCTCAAGGCCGCGGATGTTGTCCTCAACGAAGCCGTGCTGGATGCCATAGACGAGATCGTGGCGCCCGGTACCAACTTCCTGGAGCGCGACGCAGGTACCGTTGTCCCCCACCTTGAATACGCGGAACTTCGACGCCGGTAACCGGCTTCGCGTTGGAGCCGCCGGTTCGCGCGCCGACTATACTCGTTCGCAATCATGACTAGCCTTCCGACTTCCGCCCAAACATCAAAAACCGGCAATGTGCGCATTGATGCCTGGCTCTGGGCGATCCGCGCTTACAAGACCCGTTCCGCTGCCACAACCGCTTGCCGGGCGGGGCATGTGCGAATCAACGGGAACCCGGTCAAGGCTTCACAGTCCGTGATTATCGGCGACACAATCCGTGTACGGCAGCCCGGCTTCGAGCGCATCCTTGAGGTCCGCAGGCTCATTGCGAAAAGGGTAGGGGCCGAAGCAGCGTCCCATTGCTTCACCGACCACACACCGGAGCGTCCCGCCGCGCCCGCCCTCGGGCTGCCGCAGCGCGATCGCGGCGCGGGACGGCCCACCAAGAAGGACCGGCGCGACATGCAGAAGCTCAAAGGTCAGTAGAAGACCGGGCCAAAGGCGGGTCGGGAAGCTCGCCGCTCGGACCGGCGTCGGGCAGTTTTGTCCCTCGGCTCTGCAGGAGCGTGAGCGCCGCGTAAAGCGACGGCGTAAAGTGGCAAGGGACGCCGATTCTGGACGCCGCGCTGCCGAAGGAGAGAACGTGACCATTGACTGGGACGAAAAACGGGCCTTGCTACAGGAGCCCAACATTGCTGCCGTGACGCAGCTGTGCGACGAACTGATGGCCAAACGGCCCGGTTCCACCGTGCCTTACATCGATCCGGTGCATGACGAAGATGAGTGCCGGATCGTCACCCTCCAGACCAGCCCCGGGCGGGCCCCCACCTCGGGTTTCGTATCGCACCTCAACGACGACGACGCCGCCCGACGTGCGCAGCTGATCTATGACTCGGCCGACTTGGACGTCCGCTACGTCATGCCGTGGAACTGCTACCCCTGGGTCCGCGACCCCGAACTGCCGCCGGCACTGAGCGCACAGGAGAAGACCGACGGTCTCCGTCCGTTCCGCCAGTTCCTCAAGATCAACAAGAGAGTCTCCGCCGTCGTCGCTCACGGCGCGGAGGCCGCCGCTTTCCTGGCACTGTTCGAGAAGACGTACCACTCGCCGCTCCGGCAGCACGGGATCAAGGTCTACAAGGCAAGCGCGCTCGGTGGACGGGCATTTGCCTTGTCCGAGGCGAAGCAGCAGGAACTCCTGGCAAAGAACATCGAAACTTACCGGGACGCCATGCAGAGGGCGGGCATCCAGCACCTGTAGGGAAGCGCTTAGGACCCCACGACGGCGCGAAGGACTTCCCTTGCGGTATCTTCCCATCGCGGCAACTCCCCGCTGGCTGCCTCGGCCGCTGACTGCCATCGCTTCCGCAGGGCAGCGTCGCCCAGCCATCTCCGAAGGATGTTCTCCAGCGATCCGATTCCCGCGGTGAGATCGATGGCTTCACCGGCACCGTGGGCTCCGAGCGATCCGACGGCTCCGGTTCCCTTTCGGACCACTACCGGTATGCCGTGCGCCAGGGACTCCTGGACCACCATGCCGAAGGACTCCGAGTGTGAGATCAACAGACTGAGGTCAGCCCGGTTCCACTGGTCCTCCAGGGCCGGGCCGGAGAGCTCGCCTGTTGTTTCCACCCGTTTTTCCAGTCCATTCCGGAGGATGCGTTCCTGCACGGCCGCGGCGTACGAGGGGTCTGCTTTTGTGGAGCCAACAAGCGCCGCTGTCCACGCCAGGTCCTTGATCCGTGCCAACGCGTCGACGAATAGGATCTGGTCCTTATTGGGTAGCAGCACGCCCACCATGATGAAATGCGGTGCCGCCCCAGCGTCTCGCGAACTCGGCCGTGCTTTCGATGGGAGATCTACCCCGGGGATCGCCAAGTGCACGTTGCCCAGGCCTAGGGTTCTGGCCGCTTCGGCAGTCCGGGAACCAGTACTGAGAAGACCCGTCGCTGCGCGCAGCGCGCTCGTTTCTACTGGATTCTCCCCGGAAGGGGGCATGTGGAGCAGCACCCAGACACGGCGCCCGGCAGCGGCTGCGCTCTCAATTTCCGCGGGTGCACCCGAGGCAATCAGGCCGTCGACAATGTAGATGGCCGGTTCCCCTCCGGTAAGTGCAGCTGCAAAGCGGTTCCGGTCTGCTGCACTCCCCAAAGGCCAGCCGCCGTCGAGCTTGCAGACCGAGACCTCCGTGCCCAGGCCCCGGAGGGCTTCAGCCAGCTTCGCGTTGTAGATGTTTCCCCCGGAACGATGGCGCACATTCGCGGGCAAAATCATGCGGATCTTGACCAAGGGCTACTCCCCTCCATAGAGCCGGTTGTTTGGCCTCGCAGTCCTCAGACCATGGTGCTGACCATATAACCCGGGCGGGTGGTGTGGTAGGTGAACTGCACATCCGGCGCGGGGCATCGGCGGTAGATTGTGGGCATGGGACAGACTTCTTCAGACCGCCGGGACGTGTTCGCTGATTGGATCTTGAGTGTCGCGGAGTTCACCCACGCACACTGGTTCTTCGGCAACCTCTATGAGGCCATCGTCAAAATCCCGGACCGGGTCGCGGCCTCGGCAGCGAGCAGCGAACTCCCCCGAACCCCCTTTGGAGCGGGAAGCCCCGGGCGCTACTACGCGCCGATCGCGCCTCTCAGCGCCCCTGCCGCCGTCGCTGCCCTGGTCGCCGGGTGGAAGCATTCCGACAATCGGGCTTGGCTGATGGTGGGCGCAGCCAGCTCCGCCACGGGGGCAGCAGCTACGGCGTACCTGCTTCGGTCAGTCAACCCCAAGCTTTTCTTCAGCCCCTATCCGCTCGAAGAGACTCGCCGCAGGCCCCTGTTGAAGCGCTGGTACAGGGTCCACGCCCTCAGGCTCACGGCCAGCGCGGTTGCCCTGGCCGCCATCCACCAGGCCCGCACGATCCGGCTGAGAAGTCACGGATAAGAATCCGCCGTGGGCGCCGACAAAGATGCGGCGTACAATATTCTGTACGCAACTCAGGGAGATCACCATGCGCACACTCAGCTACTCGGAATCTCGAGCCCACTACAAGGAAACTCTCGACGCCGTCACGAATGACCGCGAAGAAGTAATCATTACCCGGCCAGGCAAGGAAGACGTCGTCATGGTTTCGCGTGATGACTACGAGTCCCTCCGTGAGACCGCTTACTTACTGCGCAGTCCAGCCAACGCGCAAAGGATCCTGTCGTCCATCGAGGAACTGGAAGCTGGCCGAGGCGTGACCCGGGATATCGTTGAATGAGGCTGATCTGGTCCTCAGCGGCGTGGGACGACTACGTTTGGTGGCAATCCCAAGATCGCAAGACGCTAAAGAGAATCAACGGGTTGCTACAGGACATAGCCCGGCACGGCAATGAGGGCATCGGCAAGCCTGAACCCCTGAAACATGGTTTCCACGGGTATTGGTCACGGCGCATCACGGACGAACATCGCCTGGTGTACAAGTTCGTCGAAACTGACGATGGCGTCGAAGTGCTTATCGCCGCTTGCAGGTACCACTACGGCAATTGAGGGAAATGCTGGCGGTTCCTGATCCGCGATTCGCCGAAGTCAACTCCCACCTGGCCAATCTCCCACGGTCCGCGGCCCCTGTGCAATGGCCTGCCCACAGCCACATGGGGTACCCAGCGAGGCGAGCGGAATCCAAGGGCAGGGGAGCTGAGGATGAAGTCGTCGATGTTGTCGACAAGCAGTTCATCCAGGAGTTCATGAAGCGCGTGTACAAGGGAGACCTGAAAGTCATGCACCGAGGCGGGCACATCTACTTCCAGCCCGCATACCCCGCCGCTGCCCAGGACGATCAGGCTTTCGGCGCTGCCGGAGAAGGCCTCCAGTACGGGCAGTGCCTCAAGCCACGCGACGGTCCTGAGCATGGCCGAATCGGCGCGGGTGTTGCCTTTGGTCCAATCAGCCACGTCCCGGCAGAAGTCATCCAGGACGCCCAAGTGCAATAGCGTCATGTGCAATCCCCGCTGCCTGCGCAAGGCAAACACGTACCGCGACAACTCCTCATAGTCCGCAGGCCCTGCCCCGACACCGAGGACCGGCACCTCCACTGTGATGGGCGGTGCTGTCTGTGTCGTTGAATCCCATCCCCCGCGCGGACGGTTGGCCATGGGAGTAATTATGCTCCCAACATTGACACCGCCCTGTGACCCGTGCCATATTCGTAGAGTGAACCTGTCAGACAGCCGGACAGCCGGACAGGCCGCCACTGGACAGCCAGCCGTCAGCCAGAAAGCTGCAGCTGGCCAGCGCACCGCCACAAGCGGCGCCGTCCCCCGGCCGGCCCAAGGAGCCCAAGGGGCCCAGCCAGCCAGCCCCCGGCCCCTCGCCCGCTTCAGTGCAGCGGAAGCTGTGTTCAGCGCCATCCGCCAGGACATTGAAAACGGAGCCGTGCAAGTGGGGGCCAAACTCAGCTCCGAAGCCACCCTGGCAACGCAATACGGGGTGAGCCGCTCGGTCATCCGTGAGGCGCTCCGCTCCTGCACTGCGCTGGGACTGACGGTCACCAAGACCGGCAGAGGCACGTTCGTCGTCGCGGACAGGGTAGCCAACGACCTCACACTCGGCCAGTACTCGGCACGGGACCTCAACGAGGCCCGCCCCCATATCGAAGTACCGGCAGCCGGCCTGGCTGCGAAACGCCGCAGCCTGGAAGAACTTGAGCACCTCAAGGAAATTGTCGATTCAATGGCAGCCGAGACCGACCCTGAGACCTGGGTCAGCCTCGACGCCAGTTTCCATTCTGCCATCGCCCGCGCAAGCGGCAACAAGGTCTTCGAAAGCGTTGTCGCAGACATCCGCGAAGCCCTCGCCCATCAATCCGAAACCTTGAACATGGTGGCCGACCGCCAGCATGTTTCAGACGATGAACACCTCCGCATCGTCGAAGCCATTGAAGCCGGCGACTCCCCAGCCGCCGAAGCCGCCATGGCCGACCATCTCAGCGCCGTCAGCGTTGCGTTGGACACCATCCTCAGCAAATGATCCACCAACTGAAGGAAGTCATGCCCACCCCGCATGCAACGCGCACCGCTATGCCCGAAACCACCCCGGCAGGGACGATTCCGCCAACCCCGCGCCACGTCCCCCTCGCGGAACAGACCCGCGACGGCCTGGTCGAGAGCGTCCACTACGGCTCCCTCATCGCCGTCGGGCCTGACGGTGAAACACTCCTCCAAGCGGGCGATCCCGACGCCGCGTTCTACCCGCGGTCCTCCCTCAAACCGCTGCAGGCGGTCGCCATGGTCCGAGCGGGACTCAAGCTTCCGGAGAACCTCCTCGCCCTCACCGCCGCAAGCCACTCCGGCGCCGCGATGCACCTCGACGGTGCCGCACGCATCCTCGAAATGCACGGCCTGGACAAAAGCGCGTTGGAAAACAGCACCGACCTTCCCTACGGCATCGCCGAGCGCGAAGCATGGCTCCGCAGCGGCTGCGAGCCCACCCAGCTCGCACAGAACTGTTCCGGCAAGCACGCATCCATGGCCGCCACGTGCGTCATCAACGGCTGGCCGGTCCAGGGTTACCTGCACCCCGGGCATCCCCTCCAAGTGCTCGTGAAGGACACCATCACCGAACTCACGGGGGAAGACGCGTTGGCAGTCAGCACCGACGGTTGCGGCACCCCGCTCTTCGCCCACAGCCTGCACGGCATGGCCCGGGCCTATGGCCGCATGGCGGCGGCGGAAAGCACGGAAGCGGAAGGCCAAGTAGCCCACGCGATGCGCGCCTTCCCGGAGATGGTGGCCGGCGAGGGGCGCGACGTCACAGCGATCATGCGTACAGTTCCCGGGTTGCTCGCCAAGGACGGCTTCGAAGGCCTCCAGCTCATCGGCCTGCGGAACGGCACAGGCATCGCCATCAAGATTTCCGACGGCGCCGACCGCGCCCGCATGCCCGTCACCGTCCGCGTCCTTGAGGAACTGGGGCTCGACGGCGGCCAGCTCGCCACGCTCGCCAGCCCGCCTGTGTTGGGCGGCGGCCACCCTGTTGGCGTGCTCCGTGCCGCGAACTTCCTTGCATCCAACTGACGCAGCCAAACAAGCACAAAGACCAAAGGACAGCAATGACTTCTGCCGTGCCCACCACGACAATTCCAGGGTTCCGCTCGGAACACGATCTCCTCGGTGACCGCGACGTCCCTGCTGATGCCTACTGGGGCGTGCACACGCTGCGTGCCATCGAGAACTTCCCCATCACCGGCCACCCCTTGGCCAGCAACGCCAACCTCGTCAAGGGCCTCGCCGCGGTCAAGCTCGCCGCTGCGCGCACCAACCGCGAACTCGGTCTCCTCGACGACGAACGGGCCGACGCGATCGAACAAGCCTGCCAGGACATCCTGGACGGCAAGCTCCACGAGCAGTTCATGGTGGACGTTATCCAAGGCGGTGCCGGCACCAGCTCCAACATGAACGCCAACGAGGTCATTGCCAACCGGGCCCTTGAAATACTTGGCCACCCCAAAGGCGACTACGCCAGGCTGCACCCGAACGACCACGTCAACCTGAGCCAGTCCACCAACGACGTCTACCCCACCGCCGTCAACCTGGCCACCATTTTCTCGGTCCAGGGCCTTCTCGAGGCTCTTCAGGAACTCCAGGTCGCCTTCGCGGAGAAGGGCCAGGAATTCCGCACCGTGGTCAAGATGGGCCGCACGCAGTTGCAGGACGCCGTCCCCATGACCCTCGGCCAGGAATTCGGCGGCTACGCAGTGACCGTGGGCGAGGACCGGGCTCGACTGGCCGAGTCCCAGCTGCTCATCCACGAGATCAACCTCGGCGCAACCGCCATCGGGACCGGCCTGAACGCTCCCGTTGGATACGCCGCAGCGGCCTGCAGGCACTTGGCCGAGATCACCGGCCTGCCGCTGGTCACCTCGGTGGACCTCATCGAGGCCACCCAGGACGTAGGCGCGTTCGTCCACCTCTCCGGTGTGCTCAAGCGCGTCGCCGTCAAGCTTTCCAAGATTTGCAACGATCTCCGCTTGCTGTCCTCCGGACCGCGTGCGGGACTGGGCGAGATCAACCTCCCGGCTGTGCAGTCGGGATCGTCCATCATGCCAGGCAAGATCAATCCGGTGATCCCGGAAGTGGTCAGCCAAGTGGCGTATGAAGTCATCGGCAACGATGTCACAGTCACCATGGCAGCCGAAGCCGGACAGCTCCAGCTGAACGCCTTCGAACCGATTATCGTCCACAGCCTCCACAAGAGCATCTCCCACCTGGAAGCCGCGTGCCGCACACTCACGTCGCGCTGCATTCGGGGCATCACCGCGAATACCGAACACCTGCGCCTCACCGTAGAGCAGTCGATCGGACTCGTCACGGCACTCAATCCGCACATCGGCTACGCCTCCGCCACCGCCATCGCCCAGGAAGCGCTGGCAAGCGGCAAGGGCGTCGCCGAGCTCGTTCTCGAACACGGCTTGCTGACCTCGGAGCAGCTCGATGAGCTCCTCCGCCCCGAACGCCTGGCCAACCTCAGCAACTAGGCTGAGCCGCGCAGAGCGTCCGACGACGGCGCCACTCACCAGCCGCCGTCGGGCCTGAACACGCGAAGAAACAGGCCGGACGGCAAGATCCGGACCCCCAACAGGACACCCCCTAAGGATTCCCATGACCAATGCACCCATCACGGACCACACGGTCCCTCCGCAGGCGCACTCCACTGAAAAGCTCCTCCACGCCGAGGACAAGGGCTATCACAAGAGCTTGAAGCCGCGTCAGATCCAGATGATCGCAATCGGCGGCGCCATCGGCACCGGCCTGTTCCTGGGTGCCGGCGGCCGCCTCAACGCTGCGGGCCCTTCCCTTGTCATCGCGTACGCGGTCTGCGGCTTCTTTGCCTTCCTGATCCTGCGCGCGCTTGGCGAACTCGTGCTGCACCGCCCGTCCTCGGGCTCCTTCGTCTCCTACGCCCGCGAGTTCTTCGGCGAGAAGGCTGCGTTTGTGTCCGGCTGGTTCTACTGGATCAACTGGGCAACCACCACCATCGTGGACACCACGGCCGCGGCCCTCTACATGAACTTCTTCGGCAAATATGTCCCTTGGATCGGAGTCGTCCCGCAGTGGGCCTGGGCACTGATCGCGCTTCTGGTGGTGCTTTGCCTGAACTTGGTCTCGGTCAAGGTCTTCGGCGAAATGGAGTTCTACTTCGCCCTGATCAAGGTGGCCGCGCTGGCGGCGTTCCTGGTGATCGGCACGTACTTCGTCATCTTCGGCACGCCGGTACCGGGCCAGGAAGTGGGCTTCAGCCTCCTCACGGACCACGGCGGTATCTTCCCCACCGGCATGCTGCCCATGATCATGCTCATGCAGGGCGTTCTGTTCGCCTACGCCTCGATTGAGCTTGTGGGCACGGCAGCGGGCGAAACGGAGAACCCCGAGAAGATCATGCCCAAGGCCATCAACTCAGTGGTCTTCCGCATCGCCGTCTTCTACGTCGGTTCCGTCATCCTGCTGGCGTTGCTGCTGCCGTACACCTCCTACGTCAAGGGTGTCAGCCCGTTTGTGACCTTCTTCGGCCACATCGGCGTACAAGGCGTGGACGTGATCATGAACCTCGTGGTCCTGACCGCCGCCCTGTCCTCCCTGAATGCCGGGTTGTACTCCACGGGCCGCATCCTGCGCTCCATGTCCGTGGCCGGTTCCGCTCCCAAGTTCGCCCAGCGCATGAACAAAGCCGGCGTCCCCTACGGCGGCATCGCCATCACGGCCGGCGTCTCCCTGCTCGGTGTTCCGCTGAACTACCTCGTACCGTCCGACGCCTTCGAGATCGTCCTCAACGTCGCCTCCGTGGGCATCATCGTCACGTGGGCCACCATCGTCTTGTGCCAGATGCAGCTCAAGCGCTGGGCCGACAAGGGCTGGCTGAAGCGTCCGTCTTTCCGGATGTTCGGCGCCCCCTACACTGGCTACCTTTCGCTGCTGTTCCTGGTGGGCGTGCTGGTGATGGTGTTCATCGACTCTCCGCTCACCATGCTGGTTACGGCCATCGCCTGCGCGCTCATTGTGGTTGGTTGGTACATGTGCCGCAAGCAAATCCACGAGATCGCCGCAGCCCGGGACGGCTTCACGGGCAGCTCGCCGGTCATCGCCAACCTGCCGGTTGCCGGTGCCGAGGACAGGATCTAGCCCCCAGTACTGAGTGCCCGACGGCGGCACCCGCGGTTCCGTTCGCGCGGAACCCGGGTGC
>NZ_JBYSXD010000062.1:11957-24752 GCF_058781865.1 Arthrobacter sp. FW306-1B-F12A | reverse complement strand
GAACGCGATGACATCGAAGCGGCCGCGCTCTACGAGCTCCTGGAAACCCAGGTGGCCCCGCGCTTCTACGGCTCCACCGTCTCCGCGGAAGCCGGCGCGGCCGGGCCCTCGCAGTCCGGCCCGGAAGCCGTGCCGACACACTGGGTCTCGATGATCAAGCACACCCTGGCCCACCTCGGCCCCGCCGTCTCGGCCGACCGCATGCTCCAGGACTACGTCAACACCCTCTACCGCCCCGCAGCCGAGTCGGGACGGCGCGCCGTGGCCGGCTCGTTCAAGGAAGCGAAGGAACTCGCGGCCTGGACCACCAAGGTCCGCACCGCCTGGCCACAGCTGATCGTGGAACACGTCGATTCCATCGGCGTCTCCGAGGAGCCCCAGATCGGCGACACCCTCCAGGTCAACGCCTACATCGCCCTCCATACGCTGACACCGGACGATGTGAGCGTCGAGGTGGCCTATGGGCGGGCCGAAGAAAGCGATGAGCTGGAGGACATCACCGTGGCCGAACTGAGCTCGTTCGAGGACCTTGGCAACGGGCGCCACCTGTTCACCGGGTCCATCCTGATCAACCGCTCCGGGTCCTTCGGCTACACCGTCCGGGTCTTCCCGAAACACCCCTCCCTGGCCTCCAAGGCCGAACTGGGGCTGATCGTCAACGCGTAGCGGCTAACCGGGCGGGCCCTGCCCGCCCGGTCGCGCTACTGCTGGAAGACCGCTATGACAGCGAGGTCGCGCCCGGAGTAGAACTCGGCGTCCTGGAGGATTTCGCAGACCAACCCGAAGGACCGGTCCGTTCGGTAGACGGCAGGGACCTGCCAAATCAGGGTGACGGGTGGTTGCTCGTCCTCGGACACACTGTCTGCGAAATCGTGGAGTGAATCGTTGAGCGCATCCAGGTCCACGCCGTCGTACTCGGGGAAATCGAGCACCTGGCCGAACACTTCCAGGACGGCCTCCTTGTTTGCGGCCGGCGGCACCATCACGGTCCGGCGGCCGGCGTCGGACACTTGTTCCTGTAGTTCTTCGAGTGTCCACGTGTCTGCGGAATAGATTTTCATGGTTCCTAGGTGCGGTAGACGTTGATGGTGTTGCCTTGGACGACTTCCCGTTCGCCTGCCGCGACCAGCGCGCCCTGCCTGCGGTCATTGAGCTCGGACGTCGTCAGTCTTAGTTCGAACATCCGGCTGCCGGCACCGGATTCGGCGACCAGTTTGGGCAGGACGACCTTCTGATCGTCTTTGTTCCCGTTGATCACGAGCAAGCCGCGGTAGGCGCCGCCCTCCGAGCTCACCAGGAGTTGCACAACCCGCAGGGAAGGATCGTGCCAACGGGCCGCCGTCATGGGCTGGCCTTCCTCATCAAACCAGTCCAGGCCCGTCCCCTTGTCCGGGAAGCCCGCGTCCTGGGCCTGCATGAACTCCTTGCGGAGCCGGATCACCCGTTTGGTGCTCCGCAGCATGTCGTGCGATTCGGGTGTCTGGGTCCAGTCGATCCACGTCAGGGGGTTGTCCTGGCAATAGGCGTTGTTGTTTCCCTGCTGTGTGCGCCCAAGCTCGTCGCCGGCGGTGATCATGGGCACGCCGATGGAGATCATCAACGTAGTCATGAGGTTCCGTTTCGAAAGGGCACGGGCCGCGAGAATCCTCTCGTTCTCCGTTCGTCCTTCGAATCCGTGGTTGTAGCTGCGGTTGTCGCTGTGGCCATCGCGGTTTTGTTCGCCGTTGGCCTCGTTGTGCTTGCGGTCGTAGGACACCAAGTCGGCAAGCGTGAAACCGTCGTGGGCGGTGATGAAGTTGAGGGAGGCGAGCCTTGAGCGCCCAGAGGGTTCAAAGACCCGGGCGGAGCCAGTCAAGGCGTCCGCCAAGACCCCCACGTTTCCCCCGGACATCCCGGCGTCGGCAGCGCCCCGGTCAGAGAGCCAGAAGCGGCGCACGCCGTCGCGGAAGTGATCGTTCCAGTCCACCCATCCCTTGGGGAACCGCCCTGTCTGCCAGCCACCGTAGCCCACATCCCACGGCTCGGAAATGAGCTTGGTCTTGGAGATCACCGGGTCCTCCGCGATGCGCTTCAGGAAAGGATGTTCAGGATCGAACTCGTTGCCCGCATTGCGGCACAGGGTCACGGCAAGGTCGAAACGGAAGCCATCGATGTGGAATTCTTCCGCCCAATAGCGCAGCGATTCAATGGCCAGATCCACTACCCTCGGTTCCGCAAAATTGAGGGTGTTGCCGCAGCCCGTCGTGTCGAGGTAGCGGCCGTGGGCATCGTGGCGGTAATACCGCTGCTCGCCGAGGCCCCTGAAACTGAGGGTGTCGCCGTCGGGGCCGCCTTCCGCCGTGTGGTTGTAGACGACGTCGAGGATCACTTCGATCCCGGCGGCATGCAGGAGCTTCACCATGCCTTTGAATTCATCCTGGACGGCGTGGGGCCCGGCCTGCTGGGCTGCCTGCGTGGCGTAGTCCGAGTGGGGCGCAAAGAAGGCTGCTGTGTTGTAGCCCCAATAATTGGTGAGGCCCAAGTACTGCAGGTGCTGCTCGTCGATGTGGAAGTGGATGGGAAGCAATTGGACAGCCGTGACTCCCAATGAGTGGAAGTGCTCGATCATGGCGGGGTGGGCCATGCCCGCGTAGGTGCCGCGGAGGTGCTCGGGGATATCCGGATGCAGCATGCTTTGGCCGCGGACGTGTGCCTCGTAGACAATAGTCTCCCGCCACGGCGTGCGCAGCGGACGGTCGTCGCCCCAATCGAAAGCCGAGTCCATCCGTACGGAGGTCAGCAGTTCTCCGCGCTGGTGCACCGCCCGACCGTAGGGATCCAGCAAGAGCTGCTCGGCGTCGTCGGCGTCAAAGTCCGGAGCAGGCACAGATAGTGGAAGTGTGTCCTCGTGGACTGCTGCCCGGAAGCCGTACCGGGTGCCGAGCGGAAGCCCGTCCACGATCCCGTGGTGCACGCCGTCCTCGAGTTTGGGCAGCGTGTGGACTTTCCAGGAGTCCCCCGGGGCCTTGTAGGCGATTTCGACTCGAGTGAGTCCGGGGGCCCATACAGCGACGTTGACCCGGTCCGGCGAGGAGGTGTCGCGGTCGGATTTCCCGGGCAGCGGAACACTGAGCCCGAGCGGCGACGGCCGCGAGGCGTCCACTGTAGATGCTGTGTCAAAAATCGGCATAACCATTAGTTGAGAGTTTAGTCTCCAGGGCCAATTCTCCCTTGCCCACGGCCCATATGACAGTGCCCGCATCCTCCGGTCGGACCCAAACCGACGGCCCCCGGGAGCGCAAACAAGCTGCTCACCTGCTGAAACGTCATCTCCCCCGGCCCGTTGCGCTTTTCGTGAAACCGGTCGTTGGAGCGGATTGTGTCGGTTGCGCGGAAGACGCCCGCGCGCACGCGGATGAGTTCGTATCCTCGGCACGGTCGTTGCATACTTTGGCTATACACCAATGTGGAGGTAATCGTGCGAATCGCTCTTGCTCAACTCATCAGCGGCCGCGAGCTGGCAGACAACCTGATCCTGTTGGAAGACTACGCGCGCCGGGCCAAGGAGGGCGGCGCCGAGCTCGTGGTGTTCCCGGAAGCGACCATGCGGGCGTTCGGAAATTCCCTGCTCGACATCGCCGAGCCCCTGGACGGGCCATGGGCCAGCCGGGTGCGGAAGATCGCCCAGGATCTTGGGATCGTGATCGTGGCCGGAATGTTCACCCCTGGAGTGGCCTCCGACGGCAGCAGCAACGGCAAGGTCCGGAACACCCTGATCGCCACCGGGCCCGGAGTGGACACCAGCTATGACAAGATCCACCTTTTCGACGCGTTCGGCTTTGCGGAATCCGACACCGTCGACGCCGGCACCGATCCGGTGACGTTCGACGCCGGTGGCCTCACCTTTGGCCTGGCCACGTGCTACGACATCCGATTCCCGGCGCTCTTCACGGCCAATGCCGAGCGCGGAGCCGATGTGAATATCGTGTCCGCTTCCTGGGGAGCCGGACCGGGGAAGGCGGAGCAGTGGAAGCTGCTCGCGCGGGCCCGGGCTCTCGACACCACGACCTTCGTTCTGGCGTGCGGTCAGGGCGATCCAGTGACCCAGGGCCGTGAACCCAAAGGTGCGGCACCCACCGGAGTGGGGCACTCCGTCGTCGTGTCCCCCTTGGGAAACGTGTTGGAAGAGCTCGACGCCGAACCCGGCCTCTTGTTCGCGGAACTGGACGCCGCCGTCGTCGAGGACGCGCGGGTCAAGCTCCCGGTCCTGGCGAACCGCCGCGATTTCTGAAGGTAACGGCAACCCTCGCTCACATCTGGCGTCAAAAACAAGGACGCTCGCTCACATCTGGCGGTAAATAGACGGACGCCCGCTCACCTAAGTGAGCGGGCGTCCGTCGGAAACACCACATAAGTGAGCGAGCGTCAGTATTTGGCCGGCGGCTGGGCCGCCACCCAATCGGCTACTTGGCCGCGCGCTGCCTTGAGACTTCGTACAGGGAGATGCCCACTGCCATAGAGGCGTTGAGCGATTCCATGGCGGAGTCGATCGGGATGGAGATGATCTGGTCGCAGTTTTCACGGACCAGGCGGCTGAGGCCCTTGCCCTCGGAACCCACAACAATGCACACGGGATCGGTGGCCAAGGAGAGATCCGGCAGCGAGACATCGCCGTCGCCGTCCAGGCCCAACACGAAGATACCCATCTGCTTGAACTGCTTGAGGGCGTTGTTCAGGTTGGACGCCCGGGCCACGGGAACGCGGACCGCCGCGCCTGCGCTGGTCTTCCAAGCCGAAGCGGTGACACCGACGGAGCGGCGCTCGGGGACAATCACGCCGTGGCCGCTGAAGGCGGAAACGGAGCGGATGATGGCGCCCAGGTTGCGGGGGTCGGTGATGCCGTCGAGCGCAACGAAGAGGGGCGCGTTGGGGATGTACCCTTTCTTCCATTTGGCGACCGTCTCTTCGGCGAGGTCGTAGGCGTCCTGGTATTCGTACGGCGGGATCTGCAGCACGAGGCCCTGGTGGACAGCGTCTTCGGTCATGCGGTCAAGCTCGGGCTTACCGGTTTCCAGCAGCGGGATGCCGCGTTCGGCAGCGAGTTTGAGGGATTCCTTGACGCGGTCGTCCATCTCGATCCGGATGGCAACGTGCAGTGCCTTCGCGGGGATTCCGGCGCGAAGTGCCTCCACCACGGAATTGCGTCCGGTGACCACTTCCTCGGTAGCGCGGCCCTTGGGGCCCGAGCGGGCGCCCGGGTTGGAGCGGCTGGCGCCTCCGGCCGCACGCTTGGCTGCGGAGCGTTCAGCAAGCTGCTTGCTCTTGTACGCCTTGTGGTACTCGCGGTCCTCAGCCTTGGGGGTCGGACCCCGGCCTTCGAGGGCCTTTCGACCGTGGCCACCGGTTCCGGTGGTGGGGCCCTTCTTGCTCTTGACAGCCCGGCGACCGTTGTTGGCCATGAATTCCACCCTTGATTGTGTTGAGTACGTCTGCAATCAAGTCTACTGAATCAACTTAAATCGGGACGACGGCCCTTTCTCAGTCCCGTTTGAGGCTCCAGCTGGCGCCGTCGGCGCCATCCTCGACGGCGATACCGGCTGCCGCGAGAGTGTCCCGGATCGCGTCGGAAGCCGCCCAATCCTTGTTGGCCCGCGCGTCGGCCCGCGCCTGCAACTGGGCTTCCACAAGGACCTCAAGGGCCTGGGCGGTCTCGGAATTCTCCTGGACCTCGCCGCGTACATCGTTCAGTCCGAGCACAGTGGTCATGGCCATCACGGCCTGGAGCGCCTGCCGGGCTCCCGCGTCGTCCCCGGACGCCAGCGCCGTGTTTCCGGCACGGACAGTCTCGTGCAGGGCGCCAAGGGCCTGCGGGACGTTGAGATCGTCATCCATGGCAGCAGCGAAGGCATCCGGCACGGGACTCGACTCAGGGTGGGCGGCGAACTCGCCACCGAACTTCTTGGAGGCTTTCGCAATAAAACCGTAGATACGCTCCACGGCAGCTGCAGCCTCCTGAAGCGAGGTGGGCCGGTAGTCCAGGATGGAGCGGTACTGCGCCTGGCCGAGGTAGTACCGGACAACGCGCGGACTCGCGAGTTCGAGCATCTCCTCGGGGCTCACGGTGTTGCCCACCGACTTGGACATCTTTTCGCCCTCATACGTGACCATGCCGTTGTGCAGCCAGAAGTTGGCGAACTCGTCGCCCGCAGCCTGCGATTGTGCCATCTCGTTCTCGTGGTGCGGGAAGCGGAGGTCCAATCCGCCGCCGTGGATGTCGAACTGCTGGCCCAAGTACTTCGTAGCCATGGCGGAGCATTCAAGATGCCAACCCGGCCGGCCGGTTCCCCACGGCGAAACCCAGCTCGCCGTCGTCGGCTCCCCGTCCTTGTAACCCTTCCACAGCGCGAAGTCCCGCGGGTCGCGCTTCCTGTTGCTGAATTGCGGCTCGACGTCGGCGGCGCCCTGCATATCGTCGATGTTCTGGCGGGTCAGCGAGCCGTACTTGCTCCAGGAGCGGACGTCGAAGTAGACGTCGCCGGAGTCGTCCAGCGCAGGGTAGGCGTGGCCGCGGTCGATGAGCCTTTGAATGAGGGCGTGCATCTCCGGGATATGGCCGGTGGCGCGCGGTTCGTACGTGGGGCGGGAAACGCCCAGGACGTCGTAGGCCTGCTCGAATTCCTGCTCGTAGCGGTAGGCCAGAGCCCACCATTCTTCCTCTGCCTTGGCTGTTGGTTCCTCGGCCCAGTCCGGCCCGAATGACTGCGCCGACTTGGCGAGGATCTTGTCGTCGATGTCTGTGACGTTGCGGACAACGGTGACACGCAGGCCGCGATATTCAAGCCAGCGGGTCAACTGGTCAAAGGCGATCGCGGAACGGACATGTCCCACGTGCGGCATCCCCTGCACCGTGGCACCGCAGTAGTAGACGCTGGCCTTGCCGGCTTCAAGGGGAACGAAGTCGCGGACTTCGGCGGATGCGGTGTCGTAAAAGCGCAGGGTCACCGCTCCAGATTAGCGGATGCGGACCATCAGGCTTCGTTGGGCGCCATCCGTCCCTGTTTAGGCGCGATTTAGGCGCTATCGCCTTTGTGCGCTCCCGGCACGGCGTACACGAGTGCCGTGGCGACGGCGGAAATGCCCTCGCCACGCCCCGTGAAACCCAAGCCATCGCTGGTGGTTGCCGTGACGCTGACGGAAGCTCCAGCGGCGGCGCTGAGGACACGCTGCGATTCTTCACGCCGCGGCCCGAACTTTGGCCTGTTGGCAACGAACTGCACTGCCACGTTCCCGATTTCGAAACCGGCGGCACGGACGATCCTGGCAGCCTCCCCCAAGAGTTTCACCCCGGACGCACCCGCGAGTTCGGGACGGTCCGTGCCGAAATGCGTGCCCAGATCACCGATGCCGCACGCCGAGAAGAGCGCGTCCGCAGCCGCATGGGCGACGCAATCGCCGTCGGAATGCCCCGAAAGTCCGCGCTCCCCCTCCCAAAACAGCCCGCCGAGCCATAGCGGCTGCGGATCGTTGTCAGGTGCGTAGGCGTGCACGTCTACCCCGATGCCGGTGCGCGGCAGGATCGTCGTTACGTTCTGCGAGCCTTCCATCAGCCTTCCACCCAGCGGACTCCGAGCGGCCCTTCCAGCAGGCCTTCGGCAATGATGAGGTCCAGCGGCGTGGTGATCTTCAACGACTGGCTGGCGCCCCGGACCGCGTGCACGGGCACGCCCAGGAGCTCGACGAGCATGGCGTCGTCCGTGACTGCCGCCGACTGCTCGTCGTCGAACGTCGCGGCTGCCGCGTGGGCGCGCAGCAAAGTTTCATAGTCGAATCCCTGCGGAGTCTGCACGGCGCGCAGTTGTTCTCGCGGGGCGGTGCCCGTGACGATCTCGGGCGCGATTCCGGCGTCGTCCCCGTCCGTTTCCGCAACCATCTTGACGGTGTCCACCACCGGAATAGCGGGGATGACCGCTTTGGCGCCCGACGAGAGCGCAACGGCTACGCGGTGGAAGACCCGGTCGGGAGTCAAGGCACGCGCGGCGTCGTGAACCAGCACAGCGCGGGTTCCCTCAAGGACCGCCCCAAGGGCCGCCCGGACCGAAGCGGCCCGGGTGGATCCGCCGTCGACCACGGTGATCAGCGGACCGTCAGCGCCCAGCTCTTGGCGGAATTGTTCACAAAGCTCGCGCATTTCCAGATCGCCTGCGGGGACTGCCACGCAGATCTGGCGGGCAACATCGGCGGTCGCGACGCCGCGAAGGGCATGGGTCAGGATCGTTTCGCCGCCCAGCGGCACTTTCGCCTTGGGCATGCCGTAGCCAAGCCGCTCACCGGAGCCTGCCGCAACGACGACGACGGCGGTGGCCTCGCGCTGGGATGGTGTAGTCATGCGCCCAAGCCTACGTGGTGCCCACCGGCCCAACTAGCTAGCACTAGGTGTCGTTTTGGTCGCCCAGAACGACACCTACTGCGAGTTGGTTGGGCTGCGGCGCTGGGAGTTCAGCTTTCGGGCAAAAGGAAACCCCGGCAGCAGGTTGCTACCGGGGTTCAAATCTTTGAATCTCTGTTAGGAAGCCAGAACTTCGTCGAGAACGCTTGCGGCCTTCTCTTCGTCGGTCTTCTCAGCCAATGCCAGTTCTGAAATCAGAATCTGACGAGCCTTGGCCAGCATTCGCTTCTCACCTGCGGAAAGGCCGCGATCGTGATCACGGCGCCAAAGATCGCGGACGACCTCTGCAACCTTGATGACGTCGCCGGAAGCAAGCTTCTCCAGGTTTGCCTTGTAGCGACGGGACCAGTTGGTGGGCTCTTCAGTGAACTCGGCGCGGAGAACGTCGAATACGTGCTCCAAGCCTTCCTTGCCCACTACGTCGCGGACCCCAACAAGGTCTACGTTTTCTGCTGGAACTTCAATGGTCAGATCACCCTGAGCCACCTTGAGCTTGAGATACATTTTCTCTTCGCCCTTGATAGTGCGCATCTTGATTTCTTCAATTTTTGCTGCACCGTGGTGAGGGTAAACTACTGTCTCGCCGACCTCAAAAACCATGTGGACTTTCCCCTTTCCCGCAGACCAGTTTATCACGCTTAAGGCATACGATTGGCACGGAAAGGGGTCCTGAGCCCAGTAAATACGCGGAAAATGGCCTTTTCGACCCTCCGGCACCCTCTTGACGGGAGGGCATAAAAGTGCATTGGACGCAGCGTTCCGGATGACCCTACTCCTTCTGGAGGGCCGCCACAATGGTGATCGGAATCCTTGTTCCTGCTAGTTTGCCGATAGGCTATGGCTGAAAAGTGTTCCAATGACTCTTAGAGGAGTACGTGTCGTGCGCATTACTGCGATGAACCGTGTCCAGCGCGGCAAACTGGCGATGGCGGCGGCCGCCATCAGCATCGGTCTCTTGTCCGTGACCGGCTGTGGCTATATCAACCCCCAGCAGACCAACGAGCAGTACTCTCCGTCTGATGGCGTCAGGGATGACCTCGGTTCGCTTCAGCTGCGCAACATGCTCATCGTCGCCACGGACGCCAACAAGCCGGGACGCGTCATTGGTGCCGTGTTCAACACTTCCTCGAGCGATGCAACCCTGACCATCAGTGGCGCAGGCGGCTCACAGGCGACTATTCCGGTCAAGGCCAAGTCCCAGACCTACCTCAACGAGAACACCGACCCCGCGATTCTGAGCACAAGCGGCGGAGCCCCGGGTTCCATGGTTTCCGTGACCATCAAGACCGGCTCCGATTCCCGCACCGTGCAGTTCCCGGTCCTGGATGCTTCGTTGAAGGAATACTCGAAGTACCTCCCCACGGTTTCCGCTTCTCCGAGCCCCTCAGTCAGCGGTTCCGCCACCCCGAGCAGCAGTGCGACCTCGGGCACCAGCGCGACGCCGAGCGCAAGCGCAACCGGCCACTAGGCTGCCAGCGGCCTGCGGCCTGCGCCGCTAGGGTCGGCAACAAGCTGGATCCACGAAGACAAAAAGGAAGGGCTCCCACGAGGGGAGCCCTTCCTTTTTGCTGTAGGTTCCTACGGCTCGAACTTGTAGCCCAGGCCCCGAACCGTCACCAGGTAGCGGGGAACAGAGGGGTCCGGCTCGATCTTGCTGCGCAAGCGCTTCACGTGGACATCCAGGGTCTTGGTATCGCCCACGTAGTCCGAGCCCCAGACGCGGTCGATCAGCTGCCCGCGGGTGAGCACCCGGCCTGAATTGCGAAGGAGCATCTCAAGGAGTTCGAATTCCTTCAGCGGAAGCGACACCTGTTCGCCGTTGACGCTCACTACGTGCCGCTCAATGTCCATCCGCACCGGGCCGGCCTGGACGGTGGACGTGATGAGTTCCTCCGGTTCGCCTTGGCGGCGCAGCACGGCACGCACGCGCGCCACGAGTTCCCTCGAGGAGTACGGCTTGGTGACGTAGTCGTCCGCGCCGAGCTCCAGGCCAACCACCTTGTCTATTTCCGAGTCCTTGGCCGTCAGCATGATGACCGGGACACTGGAACGCTGGCGCAGTTGCCTGCAGACCTCAGTGCCAGGGGTCCCCGGAAGCTGCAAGTCCAGCAGCACCAAGTCGGCCCCGTTCCGGTCGAACTCCACTAAGGCGTCACTGCCGTTGTCCACAACCTGGACATCGAAGCCTTCCTTGCCCAATAGGTAGGACAGAGGGTCGCTGAAGGACTCCTCGTCCTCCACGATCAGAATCCTGCTCAAGCGCCAGCTCCTTGCTCTAGGGCGCGTACGGCGCCCGTCGTTTGAATCACGCTTCGGGGCTTCGCCCCGGCGTCGTCGTCCTCCTGGCCTTCCATTTCCGGAAGGCGGATGGTGAAAGTAGAACCTTGGCCTGGCTGGGACCAGACGGTGACCTCGCCGCCGTGGTTGGACACCACATGCTTGACGATGCTCAGTCCCAGGCCTGTTCCCCCGGTCTGCCGGGACCTCGCCGCATCCACACGGTAGAAGCGTTCGAAGATGCGTTCCTGGTCCTCCGGGCTGAGACCCTCGCCCTGGTCCGTGACGGAAATGGCCACCACGCCTTCTTTGGCGCGGACCCCCACTCCCACGCGGGTGTTCTCCGGCGAATAACGGATGGCGTTGTCGATCAGGTTCCGCAAGGCGGTCACCAACAGGTCCTGGTCGCCGAAAACCATCGTTTCCGTGCGGCCTCCGACGACGATCTTGATGTTCTTGAGCTCGGCCGGGAGCTGCGAGCGGTCCACGGCCTCGGAAATCACCGTATTGATGTCCACGGCGTGCCCTTGCTGTGCCACATTGGCACCTTGAAGCCGGGACAGCTCAATGATGTCCTGAACCAGCGCGGCCAGCCGTGTCGATTCCTTGTGCATGCGCTTCGCGAAGCGGCGCACGGCTTCTTCGTCGTCCGGGCTCGCCTCAAGCGCTTCCGCAAGCAGGGAGATGGCGCCCACCGGCGTCTTGAGTTCATGCGAGACGTTCGCCACGAAGTCGTTGCGGATCTCTTCGGTACGGGTGATTTCGGTACGGTCATCGGCCAGCAGGACGATATATTCCCATCCGAGCATGGCTGCCCGCACCTGGACCACAATGGTTCCCTTGCCCAATGGACCGCGGGGCAACTCGTAAGTCTCCTCGAGGATCACGCCGTCGCGCCGCACCTTTGCGGTCATGTCCAGCAACTGCTTGTGCACCACTGTGTGGCCCCGCACGAGGCCGTACGCATAGGCCGCGGGACTGGCCCGGACCACGCCGTCGATCGCGTCCACGACGACGAAAGCGCGCCCGACGACCGACAGCACCTCCGCTGCTCCCTCCGGAAGAAGCGGCTCGGTGACGTCCAGGTCCACGATCTTCCGCTGCCGTTCACTGAGCCTGAACGCGAGCACGCCAAAGACGCCGCACGACAGGCCGACTAGACCTGCGATGACACCGATGAGCACTGGATCCACGGATCTAGCTTATGCGCTCAAAACACTGCAAAATATGGAACGGTCACCAAACCGCCCCGATTCAGCTAACGTTCACCTAAAGGTGCGCAATCGTTCATTGACCACTGCCACTCTTACTAGTTGGACCGTAGTTAGCTGTGATGATTTCCGCGCCGTCAGAGGGGTGCGGAGGAGATTTCCAAGGAGAGGACGCCACCGTGCGCAAGGTTTTTCAGGAGGAGCTCATCCAGGTCGGTGAGGACCTCATCGAGATCTCAAAGCTGGTCACTGAGGCGATCCAGAACGCGACCACCGCCTTCGAAGGCGCCGACGTCGATCTTGCCCAGGATGTCATTGCCGCCGACGCGCGGATCGACTTCCTGCAGAACGGCCTCGACGAGCGCGCCATCGACATCCTGGCCCTCCAGGGCCCTGTGGCAAGCGATCTCCGGATGATCGTCGGCTCCCTGCGGATGAGCGCATCCCTGGAGCGCATGGGTGACCTCGCCCGGCACGTGGCCCAGCTGGCCCGTTTGCGCTACCCGGCCACGGTCATCCCCGAGCAGCTGACGGCGACATTCAAGGACATGGCGCGCCTCGACCTCGAAATCATCCAGAAGGTGACGCTGCTCCTGGAGTCCCGCGACCTCGAAGTTGCCCGCGACATCCTCAAGCTCAACATCCGCGTGGACGATCTGCACTTGAGCGTCTTCAGGGCAATCGCTGATCCTGCCTGGGCCGAGACTGCAGCCACCACGGTGGATGTGGCCCTCGCCAGCCGCTACTTCGAGCGTTTCGCCGACCACGGCGTCTCCGTTGCCCGCAAGGTGACCTACCTGGTCACCGGTGAATGGCAGCCTGAAGGCTTCTAGCCAGTCTTAGCAAACAACGACGGCGGCCGGCCCACCTCGCAAGGTGGGC
>NZ_JBYSXD010000062.1:0-11949 GCF_058781865.1 Arthrobacter sp. FW306-1B-F12A | reverse complement strand
CCCCGCCCCCCCCCCCCCCCCCCCCCCCCCCCCCCCCCCCCCCCCCGTCGTTCTCTCAAAAACTACTTCTTGCCCTGGGCAGCTACAGCCTTGATGGACTCTGCCGCGGCCTCGGGGTCGAGATAGGTTCCGCCGGGGTTGATCGGCTGGAAGTTCTCGTCCAGGTCGTAGACCAGCGGGATGCCGGTGGGGATGTTGAGGCCCGCGATGTCTTCGTCGCTGATGCCGTCGAGGTGTTTGACGAGCGCGCGCAGGGAATTGCCGTGAGCCGTGACCAGGACGGTCTTGCCCGACTTGAGGTCTTCCTTGATGTCGGATTCCCAGTACGGCAGGAGACGCACGAGGACGTCCTTGAGGCATTCGGTGCGCGGGAGGGCATCGCCGAGATCCGCGTAACGGGGATCGTGTGCCTGGGAGAACTCGCTGTCGTCGGAGAGCGGGGGCGGCGGGGTGTCGTAGCTGCGGCGCCATTCCATGAACTGCTCTTCACCGAACTCAGCGAGGGTCTGGGCCTTGTCCTTGCCCTGCAAGGCGCCGTAGTGGCGCTCGTTGAGGCGCCAGTCACGCTTGACCGGGATCCAGCCGCGATCGGCCTTGTCCAAGGCGATGTTCGCGGTGTTGATGGCCCGCTTGAGCAGGGACGTGTACAGGATGTCCGGGAGAATGTTGTTCTCGACCAGAAGCTCTCCGCCGCGGGCTGCTTCCTCGCGGCCTTGGTCGTTCAGGTCGACGTCCACCCAGCCGGTGAACAGGTTCTTGGCGTTCCAGTCGCTGTGGCCGTGGCGCAGCAGAATCAGCTTGTAAGTCATGGTTTTCATCCTAAGCGATCAAGCCCTGCCGTCGCCGGGCGTTACGCCCTCCACGACGCGGGGTCACTTAGCGCCGGTGTTTGACCGCCGGATGGGCCGTAAGTGACCCCGCGTTGGAGGATAAAGTGGGACGGTGGTGCGAAAAGCGGAGCGGGTGCAGGGAAGGCGCGGCAAACCCGTCGGAAACATCACCAGGGGCACCACCAATCCCAACCGCATGCGCCGTTTGGACCGCTGGTTGGCGGGCCCGCAGGGATGGCGGCTACGCTCCGCCGTCGACCCCTTGGTAGTGGACCTTGGCTACGGCGCTTCCCCGGCCACCGCCGTCGAACTCTTCGAAAGGCTGCAGGCCGTCCGCCCGGACGTCCGCGTGTGCGGGATCGAGATCGAACCCGAGCGAGTCAGTATCGCGAAGCCCTTGGAAAGGCCCGGGCTCAGCTTCCACGTGGGCGGTTTCGAGGTTCCTGTTCCGGGCAATCCAGTGTTGGTGCGCGCCTTCAACGTACTGCGGCAATACGAGGAGTCGGACGTGGCGGGGATCTGGGCGCTCGTGCAGTCGCGGTTGGCACCGCAGGGGTTGTTCATCGACGGTACGTGTGACGAAATCGGCCGCAGGGTGACGTGGGTTGCACTGGATCCGGACCGGCCGTTGAGCCTGAGCCTGTCCATGCGGTTCGGCGGCTTCGAACTGCCCTCTGACGTGGCCGAACGCCTGCCCAAGGCACTCATCCACCGCAATATCCCCGGCGAACGCATCCATGCTTTCCTGAATGCGTTGGACCAAGCCTGGCTGGAAGCCGCACCGCTTGCGTCCTTCGGCAGCAGGCAGCGGTGGACCGCCATGTGCCAATCAATGCGCGACGCCGGTTGGCCCCTTCAGGACGGACCCTCGCGCTGGCGCTTGGGGGAACTTACGGTCGACTGGTCAGCGGTGGCCCCGGCTTAGTTGGCCGCGGGCAGGCCTGGGCCCTCGCCGGTGGGGATCACCAGGGACCGTACGGCCCCTGGTTGCGGCCGCTGTTGCCGATTTCCTTCACCGCGGGACGGACGTCCGCCAAATAGACGCACGCCGCGGTGACAGCCGCGATGCCGAAGAAGCCGAAGCCACTGCCGCCACCGAGCAGGGAAAGCCCGCCGATCACCGCTGCGATGCCGGTCAGGGCAAGCCAGAAAGTCTTGGTGCGCTTGGACGCGGCCTCAAAGGACGAGGGTTTGTGGCGCAGGCAATCGACCAGCGCCCACAGCTCCAAAGCGAAGGCGACCAGTCCCAGAATGAACCAAATCCCATTCTGGATGTTTGAAATCAAAATTTTTCCGTCCACGCCCACAAGCCTAGCGGTCAAGCGACTTGAACGCTTGCTCCAAATCCGCCCAGAGGTCTTCGACGTTCTCGATTCCGACGCTCATCCTGACCAGGTTGTCCGGCACGCTGAGCGGCTCGGCGGTGTGCCGGCGTCGGCGTTCGATGAGGGATTCGACGCCGCCCAGCGACGTCGCCGGGATCCACAACTGCAATGCACGAACCAACTGATCTGCCGCGTCGGCACCGCTGCGGGTCCCGTCTCCGGCGAGCTGGATGCAGAGGATCGAACCGAAGCCATTCATTTGGGACTTGGCCCGCTCATGGCCGGGATCGGTGGACAGGCCCGGGAAACGGATCGACTCGACGCGGGGGTGGGTACTCAGCCGCTCGGCCAGGGTTGCGGCAGAAGCTTGCGAGCGCTCGATCCGGAGTGCCAGCGTGCGCAGTCCGCGGAGCGCGAGCCAGGCCTCGAACGGGCCCGCGATGCCGCCGTGGATGATGCGGTGGTGCAGGAGTTCCCCGCGCAGCCCGGCGTCGGATGTCACCAAGGCGCCGAGTACGACGTCGGAGTGGCCGGCCAGGTATTTGGTCACCGAATGGAGCACGACGTCGGAGCCCAGGCTGAGGGGCTGCTGGACGAGCGGCGTGGAGAAGGTGTTGTCCGTGACCACGATGGCACCGGCCTCATGGGCCGCGGTGGCCAGGGCCCGGACGTCGGCGATGCCGAGCATGGGGTTGGTGGGGCTTTCGATCCACAGCATGCTGGCGGGCTTTCCATCCGCGGGGGCGAGCTGCGCCTTGACGGCGTGAGTGTCCGCGATGTCGACGGTCCGCAATTCGAGGATGCCCTTGGCCGCGAGTTCGGTGGCCATGACGAGCGATCCTGCGTAGCTGTGCGTCGGCATGACGAGGACTCCCCCGGCCGGCACGAGCGACAACGCGGAACTCACCGCTGCCAGGCCCGAGGCATACAGCAGGCCGGGCAGCTCGGCTCCTTCCAGCTGGGCCAGCGCTTCCTCGAACGGATCCCAGGTGGGGTTGGCATAGCGTCCGTAGCCGCGGTCGCCGTCGCTCAGTGCTCCCGTGCCGAAATACGTGGAGGACAGAACGATGGGCGGGTTGACGGGCTGGTCATGGCTTCGTTCGGGACGGCCTGCCGCCACCACCACAGTGTCAGGGGACAGATCTGCGGCATGTTCTCGGGAAAGACTCATTGCCCCAGCCTACGGCGCGGGGAGCGGGCGCTGGAAAGCTGTTACGGCTTCGTCTCGCCCAGCGGTAGGGTGCGTCGCGCCCGGGCGGGCGAGCGCCGTCGTCGGGCACTGTCAGAGTTCCTCTGTACGCTTAGATCCGTGACTACGCAGCGCCTCAAGCAGGACCAGAGCCCCATGCCGGACCAGCGCCCCGGACTCTTCATCGCCTTCGAAGGCGGGGACGGGGCCGGCAAGTCCACGCAGGCCGCCCGCCTGGCTGAGTCGCTCGAGTCCCTTGGCTTTTCCGTGCTGCGCACCCGGGAGCCCGGAGGCACGCCGATCGGTGAGAAGCTGCGTTCCCTCGTGCTGGACCACGGCCACGGCACTATTGATCCCCGGACCGAGGCCCTGATGTTCGCAGCCTCCCGGGCCGCCCACGCAAGCCAGGTTATCCGCCCGGCGTTGGCACAAGGCGCAGTGGTGATCACGGACCGCTATATAGACTCCTCCGTCGCTTACCAGGGCGCCGGCAGGGATCTCGGAACCGTCGACGTCAGGCGGCTCAACGAATGGGCCACCGAAGGACTCGAGCCGGACCTGACGGTCCTCCTCGACGTCCACCCGGGCGATGGCCGGGACCGCAGAACTGCCGGAGACGCTGCCGAGGACCGGCTCGAGTCGGAACCGGACGATTTCCACGCCCGCATCCGTGCCGCTTTCCTGGAACTGGCACAGGCGCGCCCGGAGACGTACCTCGTGCTGCCCGCCAAGGATGCCGTCGAGGACCTCGCCGCGCAGATCCTCCGGCGCGTGCAGGACTTACTTGGGAGCCGCACATGAGCGTCTGGGACGAGCTCCAGGGCCAAGCGCCCGTCGTCGCGCAATTGCGCGCGGCGGCCCAAGGCGAAGGCCTCACGCACGCGTGGTTGTTTACCGGACCGCCGGGTTCGGGCCGTTCCAACGCGGCCAAGGCGTTCGCGGCGGCATTGAACTGTGAGCAGGACGACGTCGCACTTCGCGGCTGCGGCGAATGCGCATCCTGCCGGACCATCCTTGGCGAGACCCACTCAGACGTGACCTTCGTGCGCACGGAGAAGGTCACCATCACCATCGAAGAAGCCCGCCAGCTGGTGTCCAAGGCCGGCGACCGGCCGGCGTCGGGCCGCTGGCGCATCATTGTGGTGGAGGACGCGGACCGTATGGCCGAGCGCACCACCAACGTACTGCTTAAGGCCATCGAGGAACCCACACCCCGGACCATCTGGATGCTGTGCGCACCGTCGCCCGCGGATGTGCTGGTCACCATCCGCTCGCGTTGCCGTCCGGTGAGCCTTCGGATTCCGCCGGCTGCCGACGTCGCCGCCCTGCTGGTGAGGCGCGACGGCGTCGACCCCGCCATCGCTGACCGGGCCGCCCGCGCTGCCCAAAGCCACATCGGCATTGCGCGTCGGTTGGCCCAAGATCCGGAGGCCAGGGAACGCCGGATGGAGACTGTCCGTTTCCCGCTGGGCCTGAGGGGCGTCACTGCCGCCGTGATGATGGCCGAAAAGCTGGTCAAGATCGCGACTGATGAAGCCAACAGCTCCAACGACGAACGCGACGCCGCCGAAAAGGTCGCCCTGCTCGCGAGCTTGGGCGCTCCGGAATCGGGCACGCTGCCGCCGTCGATGCGAAGCCAGGTGAGGCAACTTGAGGACGACCAGAAACGGCGGGCCAAGCGCTCCATCACCGATTCCCTCGACCGCACGCTGACTGATCTGCTGTCCTTCTATCGGGACGTCCTGGTCATCCAACTGGGGAACGCCGTGGAGTTGGTCAACGTTGAACTCAGGAGTGAACTGGAGGCCTATGCGGCAGGCTCCACGCCTGAAATCACCTTGGCGCGCATGGATGCCATCAACAAGGCGCGCGTGCGGATCACCACCACCAACGTGGCACCGCTGCTGGCCGTCGAGTCCATGGCGAGCAGCCTGATTCAGCAATAGCCGGATAGTTTAGAAGTACAGCACGCTTCCCCAGCCTGAGGAGAAACGCATGACCCCCGCACGACGCCGGCCCGCCGGGTCCAGTTCCAGGACACGGTTCCCCTCACTGCGGCGGGTGGCAGCGGCAGTCGCTGCCACGGTCTCCGCGAGCCTGCTGCTGAGCGGCTGCGTTTTCTCGGTACCGGCGCCCAACGATGGTGCCGGCAACGGGTCCGGCAACGTCAGCACCCCGGATGCGTCCATCGCCGCCGCGGCGCCGGCAGGACTGGAGAGTTTCTACTCCCAAAGAGTGAACTGGACGTCCTGTGAGCAGGGATTCCAGTGCGCCAACATCAAAGTGCCGGTGGACTATGCCAAACCCGATGGTGACAGCATCTCCATCGCGGCCATCCGGCTCCAGAGCCAAGGCACAAAGAAGGGTTCACTCCTGGTGAATCCCGGTGGCCCTGGCGCTTCGGGCTATGACTTCGTCAGGGACGCGGCGAAAACCCACTTCACCAGCAAGCTGCGG
This sequence comes from Arthrobacter sp. FW306-1B-F12A, assembly GCF_058781865.1. NCBI lineage: Bacteria > Bacillati > Actinomycetota > Actinomycetes > Micrococcales > Micrococcaceae > Arthrobacter > Arthrobacter sp. FW306-1B-F12A. The sequence continues at coordinate 6,148 of NZ_JBYSXD010000062.1, read as the reverse complement.
TCCAGCTTCGACCTGGTGGGCTTCGATCCCCGCGGCGTCAAGCGGTCGGCGCCGGTGACGTGCCTCAGCGATGCCGAGCGGGACGCTTCCCGCGAGAAGGTCTACAACTACGAAACCGACCAGGGCATCGCCGCGGCGTTGGCCGACACCAAGGCCATCAATACCAAGTGCGTGGAAAAATCCGGGCCCGCCCTGCCGCACATTGACACTGCCAGCTCCGCCAAGGACATGGACATCCTCCGTGCAGTCCTGAACGACGCAAAACTCAACTACCTGGGCTTCTCCTACGGAACGTCCCTGGGCGCCACCTATGCATCCTTGTTCCCGAACAACGTCGGCAGGCTCGTTTTGGATGGCGCTGTGGATCCGGCCCTCAACAACGAGGACCTCACTGCGGGGCAGGCCGAGGCGTTCGAAAAGGAGCTCCGCACTTATGTGGCGGATTGCCAGGCAAGATCCGGATGCCCGATGACCGGCAGCGTCGATAATGGCGTGCAGCAGATCCAGGACCTCATTACCGACGTCGAGCAGAATCCCAAGCGCGCCAAGGACGGGCGGCTGGTCACCGGGGCGACGTTCGTCAGCGGTATTTTCACCCCGCTCTACGACAACGAATCGTGGCCCGTCCTGACCCAGGCCCTGGTGGCCGCGTTCAAGGGCGACGTGTCGCTCATGCTTCGGATTGCCGACTTCGGCGCAGACCGGGACCCGAACGGCACCTACACCTCGAACACCCAGTTCGCGTTCAACGCCATCAACTGCCTTGACTACCCCATGGTCACGGACACGGCCGGGATGCGTTCCGAGGAAGCACGGCTGAAGCAGCTCTCCCCCACCTTCGGCTACTACTTCGCTTACGGCGGCATCAACTGCAAGGACTGGCCCTACAAGCCCGTGCACACGCCTGCTCCCGTGAAGTACACGGGCTCGGCGCCGGTTGTGGTTATTGGCACCACCGGGGACCCCGCGACGCCTGTCGCCTGGGCTGGTTCCCTGCGGAAACAACTCGGCAATGCTTCCCTCGTGACATGGAAGGGCGAAGGCCACACCGCCTACGGCCGCTCCAACCAGTGCGTTTCCGACGCCGTGGACAACTACTTCGTGAATGGAACGGCGCCTTCAGACGGGACTATGTGCTGAGCTTGTTCGCAAACTTGAGGCGCCCGCGCTAGAGCCGTGCCGCGCGGGGCTCAAGCAACGCAGGAAGATCCTTGACCGAAGGCACGACGGCGGTGGCGCCGGCCGCGCGCAAAGCCGCCTCGGAGTGGAAGCCAGTGAGCACGCCCACCACGGCGGAGGCGCCGGAGCGAAGGCCGGACAACATATCCGAGCTCGTGTCCCCCACCACGACGACCTCGCGGACATCATCCAGGTCAAGGGCCAAGACTGCCGTGAGAATCATGTCTGGGTAAGGGCGCCCGCGGCCGGCGTCGGCCGGGCACAGGCTGAGATCGGCCTTCCCCATCCAGCCCAGGGACTCGAGCACCATGTTCTGGGTGTGCCGGCCGAAGCCCGTAGCCAGGCAAACTTTCACGCCGGAGTCTCGCAACCAGTCGATGGTTTCCTCAGCACCTGGAATAGCCCGGACGCCACCGTCGGCAATCAGATCGTCGTAGGCGCGTTCGAAGGCCTTGTTGGCGCTCTCAGCTCGTTGTGCTTCTTCAAAAAGGTGGCTGAAGACGGTCAGCTTGGAAAAGCCCATGGTGTCCCGGGCGTAGCCGAGCATGCTTTCGAAACGGGGCGAACCAGGCTCGACGCCGGTCTCCTGCAGGGCGAGGGACATCGCCCGCTCGGTACGGCCATCGTCGGTAATCGTGGTGCCCACCATATCCAAGACAGCAAGCCGCAGCCGCTCCGCACGGTGCGCCCCGGCGTCGTCCGCGTTGATCCTCTTGCTGCTGTCCATGCTCATGGCGCCCCTTCGCTGGTTGATGACCGAAATCGTGCGGCCACGTTAGTCCGCCCAGCTTGCCCCCGGTCCGCTACGGCGGCCTGAACCCGGCGCGACGAGCGGGTGAATTCCGCAACAACGGCGCCAAGGGAGCTCCGCGCCGGGCTGTTTTGACCCGGACGAGGTGACTCTATTACAGTTGTATCTTGCGTGATTCAGCCGGTACCCGGACGATAACGCGGTGCTTCCTTAGCTCAGTCGGTAGAGCGTTTCACTCGTAATGAAAAGGTCATCAGTTCGATTCTGATAGGAAGCTCGAAAAGCCCCGCCATTCCATTGGAATGGCGGGGCTTATTTTTTGGTTCCGGGGTTCAGGGCCCTTTTATGGCCCTCTTTGCTCGGAACCCCTCCGGCGAGTTGTAGGTAGTTCATGCGCCTCACCCTATCCAAATGGCGGCACTTTCATAGGCTGAATTTGATAGATCGGCTACCGTTCCGGGGCGCAGCCTGGCGTTGTGGATTCACGGCACCAGTCGCACCCCAGCTTGGATCTGGACCTCATACTGCCGTCAGCCGGGTCCGTCCGTCGTGGTCGGCTTCTTGACGTTTCGGCCGGGCTGCCTTCCCTCCTGCGGATTGGTCCAGTCGTGACCGCGCAGATCCTGCACTCATTCGATGCGCGGGGGCCAGGGTCCGTTTGAGACTTGGTTCGCCAGTGTTCCATGGGTTGGCCACACCGGCTTATTTGCTGGTCCACCAAGTGGTCCAGTCCGGTCCATTCAAGTGGTCCACTTGCCGGTCCACCCGGTGGTCCATTCAAGTGGTCCAGAGCGGTCCATTCAGGTGGTCCACCCGGTGGTCCATTCAGGTGGTCCAGAGCGGTCCATTCAGGTGGTCCACTCGCCAGTCCAAGGCGGTCCATTCAGGTGGTCCAGAGCGGTCCATTCGCTGGTCCCATAGGTGACTGGACTTTCTCGCGGACCGGCTTTGGACTGGATTCCGAGAGATCAACACGGATAACCGCCATCGGAGGACGCGGACCAATGGCGCACGTACCGAGGCCGAAACCAACGAGCCGAAGCTCTCACCGACGCCCGTCGGCTTCTGGGCGACGGGCACGCATCATTTGTTCCCGCCGGGTGCCAGAATCCCTGAACATCTACGCCGCAGCTGCCGATGTTCCGCGGTCCTCGTCTGTGCAGTTACGGCAAGTGTTCAAGAGGCGACGGCAGAATCGACGAATCTTACCGGAATGGGGATCAAGCTGTGACCAGGAATTTCCGGACTGTGCAAGTCGCAATAATGTCCGTCGGATTGTTCTTCGTGACGGGCAGACCACAGAGCTGGCGATAGCTCCGCAGCATTTATCGATGGACCAACAGAGAAAGCGGCATGGGGTCAGCTGTTCCGGTGCATCCCGCGCTTCAAGGCCGAAGACCGGAAGCTCTGGGATGGAAGCCACCGCCACGCCTACAACTACGGATACGAAGTCCTAGGTGTGTCCGGCTTTGAGGACCGGGACACCGTCGAACGTTTCGCAGGTTTCGCCGCAAACGCGTACCAAGCAGCAGGCTGGGACCCCATGATGGACATCCACGGCGTCGTCGACGACTGGATGGCCCAGGAACGCCCGCTCGGCTAGGCAGACTGACGAAGGCCCGGTCCCGCTTGGGGCCGGGCCTTCTGCTGTCTGCGGCTACTGCGTGGGTAGGCCGGCTCGGACTTGCCAGATCAAGCCAAGGCTTTCGCCCCAGTGCCCCGGAATCCCGACGAGCACCCTGCCGCTGCCGTCTCCGGCCATGCGGAGGGTGATGGTGCTTCCGGCTGTTGGTACGGGGAAGAAGCTGATGCCCCGGGTGCCGAACCTCATGCCGATGTCCGTCGCGCCCTCCACCCCGAGCTCCAAAGCCAGTCCGCCGGGCTTCAGGGATGCGGACCGGACAATGCCGGTGACTTCCCTCCACGGAGCGGCCCCGAGGCGAGTCACTCTGCGGAGCCGGTGGATCGCGAGCACCGTCCAAAGGGTGCAGCCGGCGAGGGGGAACGCCAGCCAGACCCCTGTGAGGCCTACGGTAAAAGCGCCGGCGCACTGGCATTGCGGTAAATGGACCCACCCGTGGTCGTCCGGGGAGTAGCTCATGGTGACCACGGAACCGATGGCCGGTGCCTGCTTGCAGGGATCCCCGAACGAGACGTGGTTGCGCTGGGGCTTACCGTCGATGACTGAGCTCAGGCCGAGGTCGCAGTTGGTATATTTCGCGACATATTCACGCTGGCTGACCACGGTGGCACCCACCTGGGGCCAGTTACCCCAGAACGGCTGGCCGACGTGCCAGATGATTCCAGCTGCCGCGCCCGTAAGGATGACGAGCACGATGACAGCGGTCCGTGCCTTCCGCACCATGCGGCGACGTAGATTGTCGACCTCAAGCGCCGGGGTCTCCCCGAACGGCTTGCCGGTGACAGGCAGCTCGACGCCGGGCGCGAGTATAGCGGTGCTCATATTCCCCCGATACGGTGCGCCGTTGCGGCACGGTTATGGCGAGTATACGCAGGCGAGCCCGGTCCCGCCGTGGGGGCCGGGCTCGGTTGTCAGCGGCTAAGCGAAGCCGGGCGGACTACGTCCATCCAATCCAGGAACTCGGCGACGGTTCCGATGCGGGCAATCCGCTCGTGGATGGCCTTCTGGTCGTGGCCGGGAACGAATTCCCCGCCCGTCGTCATTTCGCCGCATCCGCACCGGCACCGCTGGCCGAGGGTGCCGTCGAACTCGGGGTCATCGAAGTACCGGACCGGGTTGCGGGCGGCGGTGACCGGGCTTGGCTTGCCGACGTACTTTTCGAAGACTGGATGTCCCTTGCCTAGGATCTTGCCGTGGATCGAGTAGCGGTCATCACGCTTCTCGTTCGGGTCGCCGCTGTAGATGGTGGTCTTTTCCAGGGAATCGATTTCGACGGCTTGGATGACGGTCCGGCCGAACGAGAAGATCGCGTACCGCTCCTTTTGTCCACGGGCGCCGATCGCCCATTCGCCGTGGTTGGCCTCGTACATCTCATCCTGGGTCATGCCGGGTTCGAAGCCGACGTAAGGGCGGCCCAGTCCGTCGTGCTCAGGGTTGACGGGCTTCTTGGCGGTGACGGTAATGTGCAGCATGTGGTGCTCCTTGACTGGAGATTAATAGATGAGACTCCCGGGTAGTTCAAGTATTAATCGAATACTGATACTTGTCAATGCCGGGAGGGTTAACTATCTGCCACGGTGGCGCTACACGCTGCGTCCGCACACATAGGAGGGACAACATCTACTCGCCTGAGGAGAAACCATGCCCAACGACGGCCGCCGTCACGTCGTAGCTGTAGAGAAGACTGTCAACGACCCGCTGCAGGAAAGTGCCAACGCCTATACCGACGCGTCGAAGTAAGTCTCCGGTCTGCCCGAGAAGACTGCAGACGACAGGGCCGACCTCCTCCGCAACTGATTCCCGGGCCGCGCTGCCATGATGGAGACCCTGGCCGGTGCGGAGCGGGCGTACGTGATCGACAGGTCGATAGGGGCATTTCTTGAGATCGGTTTCCTGCTCGGGGACCTGACCACCGGCTGGCGCCGCTAAGCACATGGGAACGGGGACGCCGGCCAGCGTCACGGTACACATGTAGCCCATGGAAACGACGTCCGGCGCGGACTTCACGGCAATCGACTTCGAGGCAGCCAACTCCGATCACGCCGGGACTGTCGGTGTTGCCGTGGTTCGCGGAGGTGCCATCGTTCACACCCGGTCTTGGCTGACCCAGCCGTCCACCTGAATCGACTCCTTCGACCCGTTCGCGACTCGCGTCCACGGGACAAGTGCGCAAATGGTGGTGAATGCGAAAGCCTTGAAAAATCTATACTCACACTGGGCGGAATCCTCGCACCTTGTATCGCGTGGCCATGACCCGGCGGTCGATGACGAGCGGCACCGGCTACAGGTTTGCTGGCTGGGACGGGACATCGTTGTGAACGTCGCGGTGTCCGGATGAAATCCGGACACCGATAAACGAACGACCGACGCCTCCCGACCGCCGACAACAAACATTCAGCACGGGGTGGCACTCGCTGGTGTGAATTCAATTGTGGGTTTACCGCCGGACCAGCCGGCGGATGGAGTCCTACCGGTCACGCTGGTGGTCCCCGCTTCGGTTTCCGGCTCTTGCCGGTCCTGAAGCCGCTCACAAATCACGCTAGCCTGCTCGATCAGGAAACCGCAACTTCTTGCCC
>NZ_JBYSXD010000061.1:0-25318 GCF_058781865.1 Arthrobacter sp. FW306-1B-F12A | reverse complement strand
GCAGGGAAATCCCAAACCCCGGCTCACCTATCCAGGTTCCACGACCGACGCCCGCCGCCATAAGTGAGCGGGCGTCCCGCCGGGAGCCGGTATACGTGAGCGGGCGTCCGCCCCGGACCCGCCATATGTGAGCGGGCGTCCGGCCGGAACCCGGTATATGTGAGCGGGCGTTGTTTGAGGATTCCGATCCCGGACTCGGATCTGTAAGCCAGCCCTAGCGGCTCAGTCATGCTTGGGGTTGTGATGATTCCCACGGGAAGCTGAATAGGCGGCCTACGAATGCGTTCGCAGATGCCTGTTCACCTAGAATTACATAAGAGATACGAGCCGGATCCCGGCGGCGTGAGAACAAAATACGGATAAGAGCGGCTGCGCATGCGCCAGTGGTCAGCTCACAACAGGAGGAATCCATCATGGCTGAGCACAACGGCGGCAACCGCGGCAACTTCGGCGGTGGCCGGGGCGATCGCGGCCCGTTCCGCGCCAACAACAATTCCGGGGGCGACCCGCGAGGATTCCGTTCCAGGGAAATCCGTGACGGCGCTCCTGGCGGTGACCGGGATCGTAAGCCGTTTGGTGACCGTCCGAGCCGCGACGGCGACCGTAAGCCGTTTGGTGATCGTCCTCGTCGTGATGGGGATGCGCGTCCGAGTATTGGTGACCGGGATCGGAAGCCGTTCGGTGACCGTCCGAGCCGTGAGGGGGATCGGGATCGGAAGCCGTTCGGTGATCGTGACAGGAAGCCCTTTGGTGACCGTCCTCGTCGTGATGGGGATGGGCGTCCGAGTTTCGGCGACCGGGATCGGAAGCCGTTTGGCGATCGTCCGAGTCGTGAGGGTGACCGTGATCGTAAGCCGTTTGGTGACCGTGACCGTAAACCCTTTGGTGACCGTTCTCGTCGTGATGGGGATGCGCGCCCGAGTTTCGGTGAGCGTGATCGTAAGCCGTTTGGTGACCGCGATCGCAAACCGTTCGGTGACCGTCCGCGCCGCGAAGGTGATGCGCGTCCGAGTTTCGGTGACCGTGACCGGAAGCCGTTTGGTGACCGCGATCGCAAACCGTTTGGTGATCGTCCTCGTCGTGATGGGGATGCGCGCCCGAGTTTCGGTGACCGCGATCGCAAACCGTTTGGTGATCGTCCGAGCCGCGACGGCGACCGTGATCGGAAGCCGTTCGGTGACCGTCCGCGCCGCGAAGGCGACGGAGAACGCCGTAGCTTCGGCGACCGCCCCGAGCGCGGTCCCCGCAAGTTCGATGGCCCACGTACCGAGGGACGTAGCTTCGGCGGCGGATCCTGGGAAGAGCGTCCCGCCCGGGTTCCCAACGCGGCGGATCTGCGCAGCGCCAACCGCCCGGACCGCGAGCGTTCCCCGGAGATCGACGACGACGTTACAGGCCAGGAGCTCGACCGGGTCACCAAGCACCAGATCAAGACCCTTGAAGGCACGAATGCCGATTGGGTTGCCAAGCACCTGGTGATGGCGGGCCGCCTCATCGATATCGACCCTGAGCTGTCCTTCCAGCATGCCCTCGCCGCAAGCCGCCGTGGTGGCAGGTTGGCGGCTGTCCGCGAGGCTGTGGGCCTGACTGCCTACGCTGCCGGCCACTATGGGGAGGCACTTCGCGAATTCCGCACCTACCGCCGGATCAGTGGCTCCAACGTCCATTTGCCCCTTATGGCTGACTGCGAACGCGGTCTGGGGCGCCCGGACCGTGCGCTGGACGTCGTCCGTTCACCCGAGGCCCAGGATCTCGACGCTCCCGGCAAGGTTGAGCTAGCCATTGTGGCTTCCGGCGCCCGGAGCGATCTTGGCCAGCTGGATGCCGCCGTCGCTGAGCTGGAGATCATCCAACTCGACATCAACCGTGCCTTCTCCTACAGCCCGCGCCTGTTCCGTGCCTACGCCGACGCCCTGACGGCAGTGGGTCGCACGGAAGAAGCCGGCAAGTGGCAGCGCCAGGCAGTTGTCGCCGAAAATGCCCTCGGCGTTGGAGACTTCGAGGATCCGGACATCATCGACCTCGGCGAGGACGACGAGAACGAGGTTCGCAAGCCCCGTTTCCGGAACATCGAAGAGAACACCGGGCGATCCGAAGAGAGCACGTCCGAGGCCGCGCCCGCGATCCCGGAGACGGCCATCTCCTCCGAAACCACCGAACAGGACGACACGGAACAGAACGACGTAGAACTCGACGACGTCGAGTCTGACTACTTCGAGTCCGACGACGCCGAGTCGGACCGCGATTCCGTAGAGGAAGACGAGGACAACGAGGAAGACGGAGAAGAGGCTTCCGACGGCGAAGAGACCAAGAATGACTGAGGCCTCACTGGTATCGCGTTTTGACGCCGTTCTGTCCGACCTGGACGGAGTTGTCTACGCAGGTCCGCACGCGATTCCCGGCGCTGTGGAGTCCCTGCAGCGGCTCGAGTCGGTCGGGGTGCGCCTGGGCTATGTCACCAACAACGCGTCGCGTACCCCGGCGCAGGTTGCCGCGCATCTTCGTGAACTGGGCGCGCCTGCTGAGGACAACCAAGTGGTCAGTTCTTCGCAGGCCGCCGGGGACCTTTTGGCCGGACTCCTGGCTCCGGGTTCCAGGGTAATGATCACCGGCAGCCCGGCCCTGGCCCACGAAATCGAACTCGTGGGCCTCACACCTGTCCATAGCGCCAAAGACAACCCTGTGGCTGTGGTCCAGGGCTTCAACCCGGACATCGCGTGGAAGGATCTTGCGGAGGCTTCCTACGTCGTGGCCGCAGGCGCCCTCTGGGTGGCTACCAATACGGACATGTCCATTCCCCAGGCCCGCGGGATTGCTCCCGGAAACGGCACCCTCGTGGCCGCCGTCGCGTCCGCCACTGGCAAACAGCCACGGGTCGCTGGCAAACCGGAGGCCCCGCTCTTCCACTCGGCGGCACGGAGGCTGAAGTCAGAGCGCCCGATCGTCGTGGGAGACAGGCTGGACACCGACATCCTTGGTGGAAACCGTGCGGGCTTCGCGACGGCGGCGGTCCTCACCGGTGTCGACACGCCCGAGTCCATCCTTGCCGCTCGCAGCTCGGAACGCCCCGGCTACTTGCTGGCTGACCTGACGGAACTGTACGAGCCGTACCCCGAGATCGTCGAGGAGGACAGCACGTTCCGCTGCGGAAAGGCAACCGCCGAAGTCCAGGACGGCCTGATCACCGTCTCCGGTTCCGAGAAGGACCTGGACGCCTGGCGTGCTGCGTGCGCAGCCTGGTGGGCCGCCAATCCCGACGCGGCAGAGGCTACATCGCCGCGGCTCGAATGGCTGGAAAACTAGACTGGTCCAATGAGCGAGTTGAACGATCACCCGGAGGGCGCCGGCGGTCCGCAAAGCGCTGAGCTTCAAAGCCCCGAGCCGCAAAGCGTCGAACCACACGACGCCCCATGGCCGGACGACGCGGCCCCCACAGGTGACGCAGCCGTGGACTCTGCCGTGGAGCAGCTGGCGGGCATTTCCGCTGTGCCCGTGGCCGAGCACAGCGGTATCTACGCCGAGATCCACGACTCCCTGCTGGCGGCCCTCGACGCCGACGAGCGCTGAGCATGGCCAGACTCGACCAGGAACTCGTCAGCCGTGGATTGGCGAGATCGCGGACCCATGCCGCGAAACTCATTGCGGACGGAAAGGTCAGTTCCGGAGGCAGCGTTCTCGCCAAGGCAGCGCAACAAGTCTCCGAAGAGACAGAAATTGATGTTCAAGCCCACGCCGAGGACGTTTACGTCAGCCGTGCCGGACACAAACTGGCCGGGGCGCTGGCGGCCTTCCCTGCCGTCATTGTGGAAGGAAAGCGGTGCCTCGACGCCGGAGCCTCCACCGGTGGCTTCACTGACGTGCTGCTCCGGCAAGGTGCCGCGCATGTCGTGGCGGTCGACGTCGGGCATGACCAGTTAGTGCCGTCCCTGCGGAACGATCCCCGCGTCGCAGTCCATGAGGGCCTCAACGTCCGTTACATGACGCCCGAGCAGATCGGCGGGCCGGCCGCGCTCACTGTGGCCGACCTGTCCTTCATTTCCCTCACCCTGGTTCTGCATCCGCTCGCGGCATGCACCGAGCCCGGGGGAGACCTCGTGCTCATGGTGAAGCCGCAATTCGAGGTCGGCAAGGAGCGGCTGAGCCGCACCGGCGTGGTCACCTCGGACCATGAACGGCGGCGCGCGGTGGCCCAAGTCGCTAGATCGGCCGCGGACGCAGGGCTAGAAGTGTGCGGCCTGGCGCCGAGTCCCTTGCCGGGCCAGGACGGAAATGTGGAGTACTTCCTGTGGATAAAACGCAGGATGCAGGCGGACTTGCCTAAGATCGAAGAGCGGGACGACGAAGTTGCTGCACTGATGGAACGAATCTGGACCACCCACTAGAAAGCAGAACACCATGAGCAGGCGCGTTTTGGTCCTTGCCCACACCGGGCGTGAGGACTCCCTTCGCGCGGCCTGGGATGCCTGCGGGCAGCTCCACTACTCCGGCCTGATCCCCGTGATGCAGAAATCTGAGCTCGACGACATCGAACGGTTCTTTGGTGTGGTGGATAAGCCGATCGAGATACTCCACGAGGATGTCCGGTTGGAGGACGTCGAACTCGTGATGGTTCTTGGCGGCGACGGCACCATCCTGCGCGCGGCCGAGCTGGTCCGCAACGTCGATGTTCCCCTGTTGGGCGTCAACCTCGGGCATGTCGGCTTCCTCGCCGAGAGCGAGCGTGCCGATCTTGCCCAGACCGTCGAGTGGATCGCCAGCCGCGAATACACAGTGGAAGAGCGCATGACCATCGATGTCCAGGTGTGGGTCCGCGGCCAGAAGATCTGGCATACCTGGGCCCTCAACGAAGCCGCCATCGAAAAGGCTGACCGGGAGCGCATGATCGAAGTGGTGACCGAAGTGGATGAACGTCCGCTGACGTCCTTCGGCTGCGATGGAGTGGTGCTTGCTACCCCTACGGGCTCCACGGCCTACGCCTTCTCATCCGGCGGGCCTGTGGTGTGGCCGGAGGTGGAGGCCCTCGTGATTGTCCCCATCAGCGCCCATGCCCTGTTCGCCAAACCCCTCGTGGTTTCGCCGCGGTCCAAGCTGGCCGTGGAGATCCTCACCAGGACCGATGCCCAGGGCGTGCTTTGGTGCGACGGCCGCCGTTCCGTGGACCTCCCACCCGGCGCCCGGATCGAAGTAACCCGGTCCACCCGGCCTGTGCGGCTTGCCCGCACCCACCAGACCCCGTTCTCCGCCCGGCTCGTGCGGAAGTTTGAGCTGCCCATCCACGGCTGGCGGGGTCCGGCACCCCGTTCGGCTGACATCCACACCGGTCCTACCCCCGTGATCAGGACCTTCAAGCCCAGCCCTTTGCCGACGCCCCAGGACGTGCGGACAGGCAGAGCGGCCGACCCCACAAAGGAGATGTAAACCATGATCGAGGAACTCCGGATCCGTGATCTCGGCGTCATCACCGACGCCACCTTGCCGTTGGGGCCCGGCCTGAGTGTGGTCACGGGTGAAACGGGCGCCGGCAAGACCATGGTGGTCACCGCCGTCGGGCTCCTTCTGGGGGCCAGGTCCGACGCCGGTGCGGTACGCTCCGGTGCCAAGTCGGCCTCTGCGGAGGCCACGCTCTTGCTCGATCCCGCGCACGCCGCCGTGGGACGGGCCGTGGAGGCCGGCGGCGACGCGGAAGAGTACGACGGCGGCACCCAGCTCCTGCTGGCCCGCACCGTGGGTGCTGACGGCCGCAGCCGTGCTTTCGTGGGCGGCCGATCGGCGCCCGTCGGCGTGCTGGCGGAACTTGGCGAGAGCCTCGTGGTGGTGCATGGCCAGTCGGACCAGATCCGGCTCAAGGGTGCCGTGGCGCAGCGGCACGCATTGGACCGCTTCGCCGGGGCCGAGCTCGCGGCGATGCTCACCGAATACCAGGAGCTTTACGGCCATTGGAAATCCAGCCAGGCAGAGCTCGACACACTCCGCGGCGAGGCCCGCGAAAGGCTGCGCGAGGCGGAATCGCTCGCGGTCGCGCTCAACGAAATCGACGACGTCGACCCCCAGCCGGGTGAGGACGAGTCCCTCAAGGCCGAGGCCGTGAAGTTGGCGAACGTGGAAGAGCTCCGCATCGCCGCCGCGGCAGCACATGAAGCACTGATCTCGGAGGAATTCGGCGAAACGGCCGATGCCACGACTCTGATTGACTCTGCCAAACGTGCGCTCGACCAGGTTTCCGAGCATGACGAATCGTTGGCGGGAGCCGCCGCAAGGCTCGCCGAGATCGGCTTCCTCGTCAACGACATCGCGGGGGAGCTGTCCAGCTACCAAGCGTCCCTGGACTCCGAAGGACCCGAACGGCTTTCGGAGATCGAGGAGCGGCGCGCAGCGCTGGCAAAACTTATCCGCAAGTACGCTCCGAGCATCGACGAGGTCCTGGAATGGGCGGCAGCTTCGAGGACCCGCCTGGATGAACTGCAGGATGACTCGAGCCGGATCGAAGCGCTTGACGCCGAGGTGGTTGCTGCGGAGTCGACGCTGCGAAAGCAGGCCACGCGCATCTCGAAGTCGCGCTCGAAGGCAGCCAAGGAGCTCTCCGCGCGCGTGAGTGCGGAACTCACTGCCCTTGCGATGGCCGATGCAACCCTGGTGATCGAGGTGGACAGCCAAGGACAGCTGGGGCCGCACGGCATCGACGACATCTCCTTCCTCCTGCAACCGCACTCAGGCGCCCCGGCACGCCCCCTCGGCAAGGGCGCGTCCGGTGGTGAGTTGTCCCGCGTCATGCTCGCCATCGAAGTGGTCCTCGCAGCCGTGGATCCGGTGCCGACCTTCGTCTTTGACGAAGTGGATGCCGGAGTGGGCGGGCGTGCCGCCGTCGAGATCGGACGCCGGCTTGCCATGCTGGCCCGCCACGTCCAGGTGCTGGTGGTAACCCACCTGCCGCAGGTGGCCGCCTTCGCCGACCAGCACATTCGGGTCACCAAGACCTCAGTCCGGGGAAGCGACGGAAAGACCGCTTCTGGCTTCACGTCCAGCGACGTCCAGCTCCTCGATGACGAAGAACGCGTGAAGGAGCTTGCCAGGATGCTCGCGGGGCAGGAAGACTCGGAGTCTGCGCGCGCGCATGCCCAGGAGTTGCTGGACGACGCCAAACTGCTGCCCCAGCAGGCATAGAAGCCCGGCCGCAGCCTGGGACATCGGTCACATGCGCGCCTTCGTCGGGCTGGGAGACCGCTTCGGCGGTCCCGGTGCCGGGCGGCGGATTCCCAGCCGCCCGGCCTGTTTTTACCGGTCCGGGTGGACTTTACTCTTGATCCTTGCCCCACGGCAGGGGACTATTGAGCATTTGGGAAAACGGCAAAGCGGATCCTTTGGAGGCGCAATTGATGATAGGCTCGAATTCCGTGGTGCAGCGATCAAATTCCCGTGTAAATTCCCGGTTCCCGGGCTCGTCCAAGACGACCAAACACATCTTTGTCACTGGCGGTGTGGCGTCCTCGCTCGGTAAGGGACTGACGGCTTCGAGCCTCGGCCACCTGCTGCGGGCACGCGGTTTGTCTGTAACTATGCAGAAACTCGATCCCTATCTCAACGTGGATCCGGGCACGATGAACCCCTTCCAGCACGGCGAAGTCTTCGTCACTGACGACGGCGCCGAAACCGACCTCGACATCGGACACTACGAGCGCTTCCTCGATGAGAACCTCGAGGGCTCGGCCAACGTCACAACCGGCCAGATCTACTCGACTGTCATCGCCAAGGAACGGCGTGGTGAGTACCTCGGCGACACCGTCCAGGTCATTCCGCACATCACGGACGAGATCAAGCGCCGCATGCGCCTCCCCGCTGAGGGCAAAAACGCTCCGGACGTCATCATCACCGAAATCGGCGGCACCGTGGGCGACATCGAGTCGCAGCCTTTCCTCGAGTCCGCGCGCCAGGTCCGCCAGGACATCGGCCGCAACAACGTCTTCTTCCTCCACGTCTCCTTGGTGCCGTACATCGGACCCTCGCAGGAACTGAAGACCAAACCAACACAGCACTCTGTTGCCGCGCTGCGTTCCCTCGGCATCCAGCCGGAAGCGATCGTGATCCGTTCGGACCGCGAAGTGCCTGACGCCATGCGCGAAAAGATTGGCCGCATGTGCGACGTCGATATCGACGCCGTGATCAACGCCGCCGATGCGCCGAGCATCTACGACATCCCCAAGACGCTGCACACCCAGGGCCTTGACTCCTACGTTGTCCGAGCCCTGGATCTCCCGTTCAAGGACGTCGACTGGACCAGCTGGGACAAGCTCCTCGAAGCTGTCCACAACCCCAAGCACCACGTGGAAGTTGCCCTCGTGGGCAAGTACATCGACCTCCCGGACGCATACTTGTCCGTGACCGAGGCCTTGCGTGCCGGCGGTTTTGCAAACGAAACCAAGGTCAAGATCCGCTGGGTCCCGTCCGACGAGTGTGAAACCCTCGAGGGCGCCACCAAGTCCTTGGCCGGCGTCGACGCCATTTGCGTTCCCGGCGGCTTCGGTATCCGTGGCCTCGAGGGCAAGCTTGGTGCGCTCAAGTTCGCCCGCGAGACAAAGCTTCCGGTGCTGGGCCTGTGCCTCGGTCTCCAGTGCATGGTCATTGAGTACGCCCGCAACGTGGTCGGCCTCGAGGGGGCGTCCTCCAGCGAGTTCGAACCCGACTCCAAGTACCCGGTCATCGCCACGATGGAAGAACAGCTCGACATCGTGGACGGCAAGGGCGACCTAGGCGGCACGATGCGCCTGGGCCTTTACGAAGCCAAGTTGGATGAAGGCTCCGTGGTTGCAGAGACCTATGGCGCAACAACCGTCAGCGAGCGTCACCGGCACCGCTACGAGGTCAACAACAAGTACCGCGAGCAGATCGCCTCCGAGGGACTCGTGTTCTCCGGAACGTCCCCCGATGGCAAGCTGGTTGAGTTCGTGGAACTGCCGCGTGACGTACACCCGTACTACGTGGCAACGCAGGCCCACCCCGAGCTCAGCTCCCGCCCGACGCGCCCGCACCCGCTGTTTGCCGGCCTCGTGAAGGCCGCGCTGGAGCGTCAGTCCGGCGCGGACTCGGTAGCAAAGTCAGCCCGCAAGGTCGCTGCGAAGTAATCGCTCACGCAAACGAAGGACGGCGCGATGCCCGGTATTTCTGAAACCCCCAGCACTTTTCGGAAGGTTTCGGACATGCCGAGCCCGCGCCGTCTTTTGTCGTCCAGCAAGGTCTATGAAGGCCGTATTTGGGACGTCGTCAGTGACGCCTTCGAGCTCGGCGAAGACACCGGCACTTTGGTCCGCGACTACATCGACCATCCCGGCGCCGTCGCGGTGCTACCGATGAATGTCGACGGCGAGATCCTGTTGCTCAAGCAATACCGCCACCCGGTGGGCATGGACCTGTGGGAGATTCCTGCCGGGCTTCTTGACGTGGCCGGCGAGGACTTCGTGGTCGGCGCGGCCAGGGAGCTTGCGGAAGAGGCCGATCTCACGGCGGCCACGTGGAATGTCCTCGCGGACTTCTTCAATTCGCCCGGCTCCTCGAGCGAGGCGATTCGCATCTATCTGGCGCGCGGATTGGGTGACGTTCCCGAGGCGGAACGGCACGTCCGCACGGATGAAGAGGCCGAAATCGAACTCGTGTGGGTCACGCTTGACGAGGCGGTTTCGGCGGTCCTCGAGGGCCGCCTGCATAACCCGTCCGCCGTCGTCGGGATACTCGCGGCCGCCGCCGCACGCGCCGACGGCTTCAGGAACCTGCGGCCGGCCGATGCTCCCTGGCCCGCCCACCCGAGCCAGCGCTGACCGTGCCCCAGCTCGCGGAGACCAGGGTCCGGACCGCCATTGACCGGGCCGTCACGGACTACCTGCAACACCTCGGCGTGGAACGAGGCCTTGCAAGCAACACTCTGTCCGCATACCGACGGGACCTGTCCCGCTATTCGAACTTCCTGGCCGCGTCCGGCGTCGACAACCCGGGCAATATCTCCCGGCGTGACGTCACCGCCTTTGTGCAGGCGTTGGCAGACGGTTCCGATGGGGGCGCCGCCCTCGGCGTCCGCTCTGCGGCCCGCACCGTGGTTGCCGTCCGGGGGCTGCACAAGTTTTGGGCCCTGGAGGGGACGACGACGGCGGACCCCGCCAGCGATGTCCACCCGCCAATGCCCGGCAAGCGTCTGCCGAAGGCAATTAGCGTCGGAGAAGTGACCCGCATACTTGAGGCTGCCGGTGCCGACACCGCCACCGGGTTGAGGGACCGCGCGCTCTTGGAGTTCCTCTACTCCACAGGTGCCCGCATCAGCGAAGCTGTAGGCCTTGACGTCGACGATGTCTCGCTCGAAGCGGAAGCCGATGGTCCTGCGATCGTGCGGCTCTTCGGAAAAGGTTCCAAGGAGCGCCTGGTTCCGCTGGGGTCTTACGGTGCACGGGCCGTCGGGTCCTACGTGGTTCGCGGAAGGCCTGCGTTGGCCGCGAAAGGAAAAGGCACGCCGGCGCTGTTCCTGAATGCCCGCGGAGGCCGGATCAGCCGGCAGAGCGCCTGGACCATTCTCAAGACCGCGGCCGAGAAGGCCAACATCACCAAGGACGTCTCCCCGCACACCCTCCGGCATTCTTTCGCCACGCATCTGCTTGAGGGCGGCGCTGACGTCCGGGTGGTTCAGGAGCTCCTGGGCCACGCCTCGGTGACCACCACGCAGGTGTACACCTTGGTCACTGCCGACACTTTGCGTGAAGTGTATGCGGCTGCGCATCCGCGAGCCCTCGGCTGACGCATTGCGCCACCCGCTGGACACTGCACGCAGTTCGGTGCCGGTTACGCCAAGACCTTGAAGGTCAGTTCCACCGCGTTCAGGAACAACGCCAAAATGGACATGCCGAGGCCGGCTACGAGCAGAAGGCCCGGGTGCGCCAAGCCGACAACCACCCGCCTCAGATGAGGCCGGGAGCGCAGGAATTCGTCGAGGACGATCAACAACGCCCAGAATCCGGTCCATACCCACCCGGCGTAGAGCGGATGCCGGACCAGCCAGCCAGGCAGCCAGGCCTCGGAGGCTTGCTCGTTCCCCTCTTGGCTCATGGCGACACTCTAGCAACCGGCGGCTCTTGCTGGTCCGGTTGGCGTGGCAGCGCTGTAACCTGCGGGCTCGTGCCGGAAACTATACAGTTGGCCAGGGTTTGGTTGGGGTTTCGGATTGAGAGTGGGGGATTGTGCTTTCCGAGGGGGAATCGGCGTTCGTTGCGCTGCATAGGGATACGTACCCGCGCATCTTCCGTTTTGTGCGGCGACGTGTGGAGGATCCGCATGTGGCCGAAGAGTTGGCTGCGGACGTATTTCGGGTCGCTTGGCAGAAGTGGGATGAGGCGTCATCGGTGGATGTGGCCTGGTTGTTCACGGTGGCGAGAAATCTTCTGGGAAACGCTTATCGGAGCCATCGGCGCCAGGTAGCACTGCATGAGCGCCTCCGTGAGTCCGTGGTTTCCGGCGACGGGGCCGGAAACGGATACTCGCTGGTGGATGAGGTGTTGGATTCCATGCGGGAGAAAGACCGGGACATCCTGCAGTTGGCGTACTGGGATCAAATGACGATGGTAGAGATCGCGGCGGTCCTGCAGTGCGGAGAGTCGGCCGCGAAGGTGCGGTTGCACCGGGCGCGGGAGGCTTTCCGAAAGCTACTGCCGGCCGGTAGCGGCGCGGTGGCACAGAAGTTGGGGGCATAGGGATGGATCCGATCAGAGAATTGATTGAGGGGGCCGATCCGTTGCGCAGCGGAGTTGGCGCGGTGCCGGATGCAGAGGCGGCTTTGGTCCGGGTGCTGGCTTCTCCCGGGAACGGTCCTGACAAGCTGCCGCCGAACGTTCGGTCCATGGCGGCTGGACGCCGGCTGCGGAATGCCAGGATTGCAGGATTGCTGACGATGGCCGCTGCCGCGGTGACCACAGGGGTGCTCGTGGCAGCGCACTTGGGTTTGATCACTGCAGTCCCGGATCCGGCCGGCACGTCCTCCATGACGCCGAGCGCGCCACCGACAGCCACAGCTACGGCGGCCGGCACAGCCAGCCCGACGGCGAGCCCGAGCGAGACAGCAGGCCCGACGGCGGCGCCCACGTCACTTGCCGGCGTCGGACATGGTGAGTGCTCGATTCAGAACCTGACGGGCGCCATGACTTCATTGGAGCAGCTGAAACCGGTTCTCCGGCTTGTGGGCTGCAAGGCCGGATGGATGAGCATCATGGCGCCCGCACCAAGCGACAATCCGAACCCGGAACCGGGGGACTGGTTCTGGATCGCCAAGCTTGTCAACGGGAGCTATGTGCAGGAAACCAGCCTTGGGAACTGGGCAGGCGCAGCGTCCAACAACGATCGGCTGACGGCTGAGCAATTCATGGACAAGGCGTTCGTCACCAACGGAATCCCAGTGGAGCTTCGTCCCGATCTGGTGGGTTCCCCGGAGCCAGGATCACTCGCCGCCGAAGGTCTCAAGACGTACGAGGACCGGTCCACGGGTTATAGAGTGAGCTTCAATTACCCGGCATCGTGGCAACTGGCCGATCCGTCCGGCAGCCTTGCCCTCACAAACGGCCCGGGAACCGCCCTCACGGATTCCAGCGGCCAGTACACGGCACGGCTGGCCTTCGGCGACACCAATGACTGGAGCACCAGCGGCTGCCAAAACAGGGCGCCCTACAAGATCCTCGACAGTCAGCCCATGACCGGGCTGCCGACGGACCTGGCGTCGCCGGCCCAGGGCACACCGAGATTCGTGTATGTCGCAATGACCTCAGCCGCAAATGACGGGGGTCCGGTTCAGGCAGGGATAGGAATTACCAACCGTATCGCCGGACAGGACGGAATAGGCTGCGTCCTTGACCTCGCGGTAGCAGGACCCGGTCCCTTGAAGTTCTTTAGCTTCACCGATCGCCGTCCACTGGGAGGGCCTTCCTGGGGTCTTTACAAATTCACCACCATCGGAGAAGCCGCGGCCTTTACCCAGACACAAGCCTATAAAGACCTCAAGGCGGTCATCACTTCGCTCACGATCACCAAGGTGGGCTAGAGACACGGCGCGACGCCGGGCCACCTTAGGTGAGCGGCCCGGCGTCGTTCTTGGCCCGGTACTCCTGAAGGTGACTTCAGGGGCAATCTAGGTGTGGTTAAGTTCTGGGTATGGGCCTTGAGCTGACGGGCGAGCTGCTTGATTCGTGGACGCTGGTTGATGACGATGTGGCATTGATGGCCCGGAAGTCAGGAGCGACTCGGGCAGGGTTTGCTGTGTTGCTGAAGTTCTTCCAGCAACATGCCAGGTTTCCGGTCGGGCCTTCTGATCTTCCACTCGGAGCTTTGACCTATGTTGCGGCACAGATTTCTGTTCCTATCGATGCGCTGGGTCCTTATTGGGGTGGGCGTTCAATCAAGTACCACCGGGCCGAGATCAGGTCCCATTTTGGATTCCGTGAGTTCACCTCCGTTGATGAGGCCCGGCTGGCTGGGTGGTTGGCGGAGAGGGTGTGCCCGTCGGAGGTTCGTGAGTCTGCGCTTGTGGAGGCTCTGCTCTCCCGGTGCCGTCAGGAGCGGATTGAGCCGCCGGGGCGTGCGGGCAGGATTGTTGGTGCTGGCCGGGCGTTGTTTGAGAAGCGCCTGTGTGCTGATGTCGTCAAGGTTTTGGGGCAGGAGGGTGCGGCTGGTCTGGAGGCTCTCGTCGCTGATGGAACAGCGGGTTCTCTGTTGTCGGTGTTGAAGGCTGATCCGGGCCCGGCTGGTTTGGAATCGTTGCTGGCGGAGGTGGAGAAGCTTTCAGCAGCGCAGGGTCTTGCTCTTCCTTCTGGTTTGTTCGCCGGGGTGTCGGAGAAGGTCGTGAGTGCGTGGCGGGCGAGGGCGGCGCGGATGTATCCATCGGATTTCCATGACGCGCCGGCACCGGTGCGCTTGACGCTCTTGGCGGCGTTGTGTCATCAACGTACGGCGGAGATCGCTGACAGCCTGGTCGATCTGTTGCTGGTCCTGGTGTTGAAGATCAATACCAGCGCGGTGAAGAAGGTCGAGAAAGAGCTGACCGAGGATCTGCAAAGGGTCCGTGGGAAGACGGCGTTGCTGTTCAAACTCGCCGAGACAGCGGTTGCATGCCCTGATGAGACGGTCCGGAAGGCCGTGTTCCCGGTGGTGAGTGAGAAGACCCTGCGGCAACTGGTCCGGGAGGCAAAGGCCAACGAGACGGTGTTCCAGGGCAAGGTCCGCACCGTGTTGCGGGGTTCGTATTCGAATCATTACCGGCGGATGCTGCCGGCACTGCTGTCCGTGCTGCGGTTCCGGTGCCACAACACGGCGTTCCGTCCCATCATGGATGCCATCGCGTTGCTGGAACGGTACGCGGATGCTGGAAGTAAGAGCCAGTTCTTCGCGCCCGGAGAGGTGGTCCCGGTGGCGGGGGTGGTGCCCAGGTCCTGGGAGGGTGCTGTCCGGGACGAGAAGGGCAGGATTGAGCGGATCCCGTACGAGCTTTGCCTGCTCGTGTCCCTACGGGACGGGTTGCGCCGTCGTGAGGTTTTCGTGGACGGGGCCGGGAAGTGGCGGGATCCGGAAGAGGACCTTCCCCAGGACTTCGACGCTTCCCGTGAGCTCCACTATGAGGCTTTGCGGAAACCGAGGGACCCGGCGAAGTTCATTTTTGATCTTCAGTCCAGAATGAGGAGGTCACTGGAGCATCTGGATAACGGGCTGCTGGCCGATACTACCGGCGGGGTGAAGATCACCAGACGTCGCGGGGCGCCGTGGATAAAGGTGCCGAAGCTTGAGAAACAAGTGGAACCGGTGAATCTGGGCAAACTCAAGGACGAGGTCCTGGCACGGTGGGGCACCCTGGACTTGCTCGAGGTCCTCAAGGAGGCGGACTTCCTGACCGGGTTCACCGGGGAGTTCGTTTCCGTGGCCTCCCGCGAGGTCCTTGATCGTGACACGCTGCGCAAGCGTCTGCTGCTTTGTTTGTTCGGGCTCGGGACGAACATGGGCATCAAAGCTGTCACGGACGCCGGAGGTCACGGGGAGACTGAGCGGGAGTTACGCCATGTCCGCCGGACATTCATTACCAAAGACAACCTGCGCCAGGCGATTGTCAAGGTTGTCAACGCGACCTTTGAAGCCAGGAACCCTGCTTGGTGGGGTGAAGGGAATGCGTGTGCGTCGGATTCGAAGAAGTTCGGGTCCTGGGAATCGAATCTGATGACCGAGTGGCACAACCGTTACGGCGGGCCCGGGGTGATGATCTACTGGCACGTGGAGAAGAAGTCGACGTGCATCTATTCCCAGCTGAAGAACTGTTCCTCCTCCGAGGTTGCTGCCATGATCGAAGGCGTCCTGCGCCACGACACCGACGCCGAGATCGAATCGAACTTCGTTGACACCCACGGGGCCTCGATTGTGGGGTTCGCGTTCACCGAGCTCCTGGGTTTCAAGCTGTTGCCGCGGTTGAAGAACATCGGCTCCATCCGCCTCTACCGGGCCGGCAGTGAAGAGGTCTACGGGGAGGTCAACCCGGTGCTGTCCAGGCCGATCAACTGGGATCTCATCGCCCAGCAATATGACCAGATGGTCAAGTACGCCACCGCCCTCAAGCTCGGTACTGCCGAATCGGAGACGATCCTGCGCCGCTTCACCCGCGGCGGGCCCAAACACCCCACGTACCAGGCCCTGGAGGAACTCGGACGGGTCGTGCGGACGATCTTCGCCGCCGACTACCTCGCAAGCGAGGAACTCCGCCGCGAAATCAACTCCGGGCTGCAGGTCGTGGAGAACTGGAACAGCGGAAACGACGTCGTCTTCTACGGCAAGAACCGCGACCTCACCGGCCCGGACCGTGAAACGACAGAGGTGTCCATGCTCGCCCTGCACCTTCTACAGTCCTCTCTGGTCCTGATCAACACGCTGATGCTTCAAACCGTGCTCGAGGTCGAGGAGTTCAACGAGATCCTCGAACCCGAAGACCGCAGGGGCCTGACCCCGTTGTTCTGGACCCATATCAACCCCTACGGACGCTTCACCCTTGACATGAACACCCACCTGGAATTGGGCACGGCGCCTACGCACTGATAGTCGGGCTTGAGACTCTTCCGGCCAGGGGTATTCCGATACCGTGACGCGTGCAGCAAGAGTGCGGAAAGGTGGCCAGACTACGGGATGAAGAGCCGGCCGGGGCGGATGCTGCCTCGTCCCGTGGGGCAGGCGGCGCGTTCCTTCGATGCTTGACCTTGGGCCAGTATCTTCACGCGGGCGGTGTCCGGGGTTCCAGTCGGTTGCGGCGACCGGCGCGTTGCGTACACCGCCATGATGACGGGACTTTGAAGCCCGGGTTCCTCTGCCGCGCTCCGTGCCACTTTCTTCATAAATCGAATGTTTTCCGCGCCTGTTGCGTGTTTATCCAGCCGGCATGTAGTTTGCTCTCAGATATCCGTGCTTTGGGGAACGGCCTATTTGGGGATCCCGCGCACTTGGCTTCTCGTGAAAGTTGTCCCCGTGGGTTCTCGTTCCTCCGTGCTGTTGCGTGCTCTTTGCGGTTTCTCGGTTGTTGCAGGGTTGTTGGCGGCGCCCGGCCCGGCCTGGGCAGGACCTCCGCCCGGGAGCACCGGCACTCGAATCACCGGGCCGGTGACGGAGAGCGTGGCCAAGACCCAGGCGGCCCAGAACAAGTCCGATGTCGTGGTCGACGCCCTGACCACCCCGACCGAGCAGACCGTGGCGCACCCTGACGGGACGTTCACCCGGACCGTGAACGCGGAACCGGTCCGCATGCAGACGGCGGCCGGGTGGCAGGACATTTCCACGGACCTGGTCCAGGCAACCGTGAACGGGCAGGCGGTCCTCAAACCCAGGATGACGCCTGTCGATGTGACCCTGGCCCGTGGCGGGAGCACGCAGATGGCGAGCGTGGATGACAAGCGCGGGCACGTGGTGAAGCAGTCCTGGCCCTTCGATCCCCTGCCGGAGCCGGTGGTTTCGGGCAACACGGCCACGTACCTGTCGGTGTTGCCGGGGGTGGATCTGATCCAGGTCAGCCACAAGACCGGCGTGTCCCAGGTACTCAAGATCGCCACCGCGGAGGCTGCGAAGGACCCACGGGTGGTGCAGATGCGCATTTTCCTGGACGCCCAGAACGCCACCGTCCAGGCCGAGCCCGGCGGCGGTCTCTCGGCCACGGGCACGGACACGGGCAAGGCGGAACTGCGTACGGCGATGGGGCAGTGGTGGGATTCCTCCCAGGCCGGTGCATCCGCTTCCGATCCGGGCGGGCCGGGCATCACCCGCCCGTTCTCCCTGAGCATGGGGTCCGAGAACGGCAAGCAGACCCAGGTCCTGGGGATGAACGAGATCCTGAGCCTGCCGAACCTGCACTACCCGTTGTTCGTGGATCCTGACTGGTCCACGGTGAGGGCTTCGTACCTGTACGTGGACAGCGCCTACCCGACCACCCCTTACTGGAACGGCCAGTACACGGACTCCACCGTGCACGTCGGATACCTCCCGTCGTACTGGGCACCGGACGGTGTTTCCCACACGACCCGCGGGTACTACCAGTTCGACACCACGCCGATGTCCGGGAAAATCATCATGTCGGCCGTGATGAATGCGACCGAGACCTGGTCCTCCTCGTGCACCGCGACGCCGGTGGATGCGTGGGTGACCGGCGGGATCAGCCCGGGCACGACGTGGAACGCCCAGCCCGGCCTGGTCGCGAAGGTGGACTCCAGGACCGTGGCCATGGGGTACAACTCGGGCTGCCCGGCCGGGACGGTGGGTTTCAACCTGTCGTCGATCAAGTCCACCCTGCAAACCGTGGGCCAGTGGACAGTGTCTCTGTGGGCCGGCAACGAGGGCGACCCGTTGGGGTGGAAGCGGTTCAACAACGACGCTTCGATCATCGTCACTTACGACACTCCGCCCTACACCCCGGGATTGTGGACGATCTACAATGCCCGCTGGACCGGTGCCCCGTTCGCGTCGACCTACGTGACGAGGATGAACCAGCCGGTCTATACCCTGACCGTCGGGGACCCGGACGGCGCGGCGGGGCAGAACATCTGGACATGGCTGACCGTGTTCAACAGCTCAGGCACGCCGGTATTCACTCCCTCTCCGATATCGTCACCCGGTTCCGGGGGATATCCGTCCTGGCCCACCCCGCCTTCCGGAACACTGGCGGACGGGGTGTATCAGATTCAGGCCCAGTCACAGGACGCCCAGGGCGTGAACTCCGGGGTCATGCAGTTCTTCTTCGAAGTGAAGACAACGGCACCTGATGCACCGTCGATCAACCCGCCGACCACGATCACGACCACACCAGGCACCACCACCGGAACGGTGAATGACGGAGGTACCGTCGGTGCGAGTACGTATCAGTTCCAGCTCAACGATTCAGGGACGTACCCTGCCCAAGGATTCGTGTACGCGGTCACGGACGGGAATGGGCCTTCATCTGTGCCGACCACTGTCAGTTGCAATACGCGGGTGCGGGAATTCGTGGTGGTCTGTCCGGCCGACGGAAGGACGGTAACGGCCACGGTCACGCCGGTGGATGCCACCACCATGGTGACCGCTTGGGCCTTTGACTACGCTGGCAACGTCGGCAGCCAGACCAAGTCCACCGCCCCGACGTCCTACACCTTCACCGCTGGCGCGGCGCCGGGGGCACCGTCAACGATTCTTCCTGCGACGGCGCACGGGGCAACCTGGGTCGATGTCGCGACGAGCGGAGGCAACCCGGCACCCACAACAAGTTGCCAGGACACCCCTAGCCCGGGCGCCACGGAAACCGGAAAAGCCCTCCAGCTCACCGGCTCGGGCCAGTACGCCACCACAAGCCAACGCGCCGTGGACACATCCCAGAGTTTCAGCGTCTCGGGCTGGTTCTGCCCGTCACCGGCGAACCCGGCCGCCGACACGACAATCCAGTCGCTGATCACCCAATTGGCAGGGCCGGCATCCCCGGGCGGCGCGATCCGCATGGCAACCTCCAGCCACCGTCCCGAAGTCGACGCATGGGCAGGAGCCAACGGGACCGGACTGGATTCCGTCCAAAGCTTGTCCCAGCTGCCGGTCAATTCGTGGACCTTCGTGTCCGCGGTTTACGACACGATCAACCAGCAACTGCGCATCACCGTGAGCTCAGACGGCTACACCACGACCTGGACATACGCGACCGCCACCCAGACCCACATCGCCGCCCCGGCAGATCAGCCCGTACTGCTCGGGGCATCCTCGACCAGCGGCGGCGGCCAGTTCATCGGCCGCATCATGAACCCTGTCGTCACTCAGGGAGTGTTGACCGCCACCCAGTTCAACACTGCCCACTCGACCTTCAAAAGCATCGCGAACACGACTGGCGCCTACCCGATGGGGGTTCTGAAATGAGAAACGTCCGGAACCGTCCCCGTCGCGGTGGCGCTATCGTTCTCGCGGTGACTGCCGCGGTGGTCACCGCCTCCGCGGGTCTTTTCGCGATCACGGTCAATCCTGCGACCGGATGGACCTCAGGGGTTGCGTCTGAGCACAGCGACGACGTCCCGGTCACCCCCTGGACCCCGGCAAGCCAGGACCCTGTGAGTGTGCCGCCGTTCGTGACCGGAACCGACCCGGCATCCGTCCACGGGACCGTCAACGGCACAGCACCCGCCGTCCTCACCGGTACCCCGGTCCGGAGCCAGGGTGCCGGGGGCGGACTGAGCGTGAAGACGGCCGTCTTCGCCGGCGGCGCCCCGATGACAGCGCCACCGGCGCCGGTCCCGGTCAATGACCAGGGAACCGGGAACTTCACCGCCCTGCCAGGGGTGTCATCCGGTTCCTGGGGTGTCACGGGCCAGACCGGCGCTTTCACCTGGAGCTACCCGTTCAGCGCCCGGAAGGCCCCCGCCGGGCCGACACCGGCCCTGGGTCTTGCCTATGATTCCTCCTCGATCGACGGTTTGACCAGCGCGACCAACAATCAGGCCTCTACCATCGGTGACGGCTGGTCCATGGCCGGGGCCGGGTCGATCCGGCAGAAGTTCACCCCTTGCATGGACCAGGGAGTCAGCGGTTCCTATGACCTGTGCGGGAACCCCGGCGGGCAGCAGTTCAGCATCTCGTTCGGTGGCCGCTCCGGCCAGGTCATCAAGGACGCCGGCCCGGGCGGGACGTACAAGCTGCAGAATGATGACAACACTAAGGTCGAATACCTGACCAATCCCGGTTCCAACGGTACGTTTGATGGCGGGTACTGGAAACTGACCGACACCTCCGGCACCCAGTACTTCTTCGGCCGCAACCACCTCCCGGGCTGGACGGCCGGACAGGCCTCAACGTTTTCCGCCGACACGGTCCCGGTCGGCGCGGCCACGCCGACCCAGCCCTGCGCCGCCGCGAACTTCGCGGACTCGCTGTGCCAGCAGGCCTACGCCTGGAACCTGGACTACGTGGTGGACCTTCAGGGCAACTCCGAAGCGTTCTACTACACCCAGGACACCAACAACTACACGACCCAGGCCGGGACGGGTCCGCTGAAGAGCTATGTGCGCTCCAGCCGGCTGGACCATGTCGACTACGGCATGCGCGCCGGCGCCGAGCTGGGTTCCTCTTCCCCGCTGCGCATCGACCTGGCCTACACCGGCCGCTGCACGGGGGATATTACCTGCCCCTCGGGCAACGACGTCCCGACCAGTTTCGCGTGCGCGTCGACCGGCGCCTGCACGGTGTACTCGCCGACGTTCTACAGCGATCAGCGGCTGCTGAAAGTCACCACCCGCACCAACACCGGCCCGGGAACGTACCAGGACGTCGACGCCTGGAACCTTCACCACTCCATGCCGGACCCCGGAGACGGAACCAAACCGGCCCTGTGGCTGGGATCGGTGGACCATCAAGGACTCAACACGGCCACAGGCGCGGGCGCGGCGGTTTCGGACCCGGGCGTGGTCTTTGCCGGTGCGTCCCTGCAGAACCGGGTTGTCCCGTCCCAGGCCGACGGTCTCGCACCCCTGGACCGGTACCGGATCGGCAAGATCACCACCGTCACGGGCGCCTCCATCGCGGTCTCATACCTGGGCACTGAATGTTCCGGGACCAACCTCCCGGCCGCTCCCGAGACGAACACACTGCGCTGCTTCCCGCAGTATTGGACCCCGACGACACCCATCGCCCAGCCAGGACGGATGGACTACTTCCACATCTACCCCGTCGCCTCGATCACCACTGACGCCGGGCCCGGCGCCAACGGCTCGGCGACCATGGCGACCCGCTACGAATACCAGGGCACCCCGGCGTGGAAATACGCCGCGCCGGCCTATGTCGCCGGAACCACCACCGGGTCGACGCTGACCTGGTCCGTGAACGCGGGCTGGTCCAAGGTCAAGACCATCACCGGAACGGGCACCGCCGCGCTCAACCCCTCCAGCATCACCACCTATCTGCGCGGCCTGGACGGGACACCTTCCAGCAGCAGCGCGGTCAGGTCCTCCTCCGTGACCGTTTCCGACGGCACCGCGATCACCGATTCGATCTGGCTGGCCGGGGCAGCGGTGGAAACCCAGAAATTCGTCGGTGAGACCGGGCCGCAGCTGAGCACCAGCATCAGCATCCCCTGGTCCTCAGGCCCGACCGCCACCGGGACCAGCGCCCTCGGCTCCCCGACCGCCCGGCACACCGGCACCGCATCGGTGAAGGCAATCCTCGCCAGCAGCACCGGCACCCGAACCACCACCGTCACGAACACCTTCGAGACCGGCAACCCGAACTATGGGCGCGTCACGGCCGTGTCCAATTCCGGAGAGGGCGGAACCCCGGGCAGCTGCACCGTGACCGCCTACGCGGACAACCCCACAGTGAACCTGCTCGCACTGCCCGCAACCAGCACCACTTACGCCGGGCCCTGCACCGGAAACGGGGCACCCGCCGGGAACATCATCGCCGCCGCCGCCACACTGTATGACTCCTCGATGGCCGCCACCCCCGGCGCGCCCACCTACCAGGCCCCGACCCTGGGCAACCCGTCACGCACCGACACTGCCGCCGCGGTCAACGGCACCACCGTCGCCGCCTGGCAGGCCGGCCCCACCCTGGCCTACGATTCCCTGGGCCGGGTGGTGTCCTCCACGGACAACACCACCGGCAGCGCCCGCACCACCCAGATCGCCTACACGCCCACCACCGGGTTGCCTGCCTCGGTGACCACCAAGAACCCGCTGCTCTGGACCACGACCACCGCCCTCGATCCCATCCGAGGCAACAAGACCTCCAGCACGGACGAGAACGGCAACGTCACGAGCTACCAGTACGACGCGTCCGGCCGTGTCACCGGTGTGTGGGATCCCATGCGCCCGCAGGCCAGCAACCCAACACCCACCCAGGCCACCGTTTACTCGATCTCCCAGTCCGTGCCGTCATCGATCATGCACACCAACGTCGCCGGCAACAACATGGAGACATCCAGTTACGAGATCTACGACGGCCTCGGACGGATCCGTCAAACGCAGCGGCCCGGCCCGAACGCCGGCACCATCGCCACCGACACGATGTACAACAGCATCGGCGCCAAGCTGCGCGTCAACAACGCCTACCACTTCCCCGCCAACCCCAGTTCGACCCTCACACTGAGCAGCCTCGCTGTGCCGTCCTCGGACGCATACGACTATGACGGCGCAGGACGCCTGCTCACGGACACAGCCCTCGCGAACGACAACCAGACCCTTTGGACCACCAACCTCAGCTACACCGGCGCGGACACCACCACAATCACCGGCCCCGGAAACGAATCCGCCGCCACCACGGTGGTGAACGCCGCCGGCAAGACCGTCTCCCGCCAGCTCTTCCACGGCACCACGCCCACCGGCGCACCCGACACCACCAGCTACAGCTATGACGCACTGGGCCGGATGACCGCCATGACGGACACCGCCGGGAACAAGTGGACCTGGGCCTTCGACGCCGCCGGCCGGCAAACCACGGCCAACGACCCGGACACCGGCACCACCACCACCAGCTATGACGCGTCCGGCCGGGTCACGGGCACCACGGACGGCGCCGGGAACCTCACCAGCTACGCCTACGACGCGCTCGACCGGACCACCAGCACGACGGTCACCCCGCAAGGCGGCACCGCGCACACTGTTACCACAAGCACCTATGACGGGGAGAAAAAGGGCCAGCTCAGCACCGCCACCCGGTTCAACGGCACAAACTACGACCAGCAGGTCACCACGGCCATGTCCGGCTACAACGCCGCCAACCAGCCAGCCACCACCACAACGACCCTGCCCGGCGGTCTGACCGGATACGCCGGGGACTACACGACCAACAACACCTACACCACCACCGGGAAACTCAAGAGCCAAACCACCCCCGCGATCGGGGGGCTCCCGGCAGAGACCATGAACTACGGTTACAACGGCCTCGAAAACCCGACCTCCATCTCAAACGTCAATGACACCATCGCCGGCGCCACCGGGTACGACGACCTGAACCACCTGCGCACCTTCCAGCAGTACGACGCCAATTTCAGCAGCCCCACGGCCGACACCACCGGGCAGAACCAGATCACCTACACCTGGGACGCGAACACCGGCCGCCTGAGCAACCAATCCGCGAGCAACACAGCCAAGGGCGTCATCGCGGACCTGGGCACCACCAACTACACCTACACCCCCTCGGGCAAGCTCAGCGCCCGGGAACAGTGGTACCCGAACCGGCCCGGCCAACCCGATGACTACCAGTGCTACAGCTACGACTACGCCTCCCGGCTCTCCGCAGCCTGGACCGCAGCAGCAAAGAACTGCACCACCGCCCCAACCCCGGCATCAGGCTCGGTGCCCGGCCTCGGCGGCCCGGCACCGTACGCGCAAACCTATGCCTACACGCCCGCCGGGGACCGGTCCCAGGTCAAACGCTTCGACAACGCCGGGAATCTCGCCGCCACGGAAAACTACACCTACCCCGGCGCCGCCGTCACCGCGCCGGGCGCGTTCTCCGCCCAGGCACCGTTCCGGCAGCTCGACACCCGCAACGGCACCGGCGGGATCCACGGACCCGTCGGCCCCGGACAGACCATCAAAGTCAAAGTCACCGGCCAAGGAGGCATCCCCGCGACCGCTGTGTCCGCTGTGGCGATGAACATCACCGTGACCAACCCCAGCTCGAACGGGTTCATTACCGCCTACGCGGGAGACTCCACCCGCCCCGGCACCTCGAACCTGAACTACGGCCCGGGGCAGACGGTTGCGGCTTTCGCGGTCACCCCGGTCGGCGCCGACGGCACGATCGCCTTCACGAACAGTTCCTCGGGCACGGTCGATATCCTCGCGGACACTTCCGGCTACTACCTCGGCGGCGCAGCCACCACACCGGGTGCGTTCTCGGCCCAGACCCCGTTCCGGACGATGGATACCCGCGACGGCACGGGCGGGGTCACGGGCCCTGTGGGCCCGGGCCAGACCATCAGGGTCAAGGTCACCGGCCGCGGGGGTCTCCCGGCGTCCGGTGTGTCGGCGGTCGCGATGAACATCACCGTCGCCAACTCCTCCTCGTTCGGGGCCATCACCGCCTTCGCGGGCGGGACTCCACAACCGAACACCTCGAATCTGAACTACGCGACCGGGCAGATCGTCTCCAACTTCGCTATCACTCCGGTAGCGTCCGACGGCACGATCGCGTTCACGAACAATTCCTCCGGCACGGTGCAGATCATCGCCGACACGTCCGGGTACTTCCTCGGCGGCACTGCGACGGTCCCGGGTGCGTTCTCCGCCCAGACCCCGTTCCGGCAGCTCGACACACGCAACGGCACCGGCGGGGTCAACGGACCCGTCGGGCCCGGGCAGACGATCAGCGTGAAAGTCACCGGGCGCGGCGGTCTCCCAGCCACCGGTGTCTCCGCTGTCGCGATGAACATCACCGTCGCGAACTCCACCTCCTCCGGGGTCATCACCGCCTACGCGGGCGGGACCCCGAAACCGGGCACGTCGAACCTGAACTACACGGCGGGGCAGATCATCCCAAACTTCGCGATCACCGCGGTCGGGGCGGACGGGACGATTTCCTTCACGAACGATTCCCCCGGCACGGTGCAGCTCATCGCCGACACCATGGGCTACTTCAACGGTCCCGTGACCGGCGGCCTGCCCGGGCCGCACCAGCTCCAGTCCATGACCAGCACGCCCGCGACGGGGTCACCCGCCACCAGCAACTTCTCCTGGGACGCGGCAGGGCGGATGACCGGCCGTGCCGGGGAAACCCTGGCCTACACCCCGGACGGGAAACTCGCCACCACCGCTGGCACCAGCACCCTGCCCGCCAACCCCAACCC
>NZ_JBYSXD010000060.1:18658-25759 GCF_058781865.1 Arthrobacter sp. FW306-1B-F12A | reverse complement strand
GTCCAGCTCCCCGGCCCCACCACCACGACCGCTGGATACTCGAACCCCGACACCGGCTCGGGCCACGGGACCGTCCCACCCGCCGGCGCGCCGGCCACCCTGCCTCAATCCGCGCCGGTCACCGAACCGGAAGCCGATCCCTGGCCCAACGGCGGGATAGACGAGGACCCATTCACCCGTGACCGCTCGCACCGTCTCGGGTCTCCGGCTCCCGTGGCAGGGAATGACGCGGCCGACGGCGGGAACGGGCCCAGCGTCGAGCCCACCAGCGGTGAGTCGCGATGACCGAGAGCCACATCCCACCGACGCCCGCGCAAGCCAAAGCGGACTCGACATCGCTGGGAGACCTTCTCGGAGAGGTCACGCGGGACATTTCCACACTGATGCGCCAGGAAGTGGAACTGGCCAAAGCTGAACTGAAGCAGTCCACGGCACAGGCGGGCAAGGGCGCCGGAATGGTGGCAGGCGCCGGCGTTGCCGGGCATTTTGTGCTCCTCTTCCTTTCCCTCGCCCTTTGGTACGCTCTGGGCGAGCTGATGGGCCTGGGCTGGTCCGCCGTCGTCGTGGCTGTCCTCTGGGCGATCGTGGCAGCTGTCCTGGCGTCGATAGGCCGGAAGGAACTCAAAGCCGTCAAAGGCATGCCCCAGACGACCGCAACAATCCAGGAAATCCCAGAAACGCTCAAACCACGCGAGGAGCAACGATGAGTGAAAACCCGGATGATATCCGTTCCGAGATAGAGGAAACCCGGCGGCGCCTTGGCACCAACGTTGACGCAGTGGCCGACAAGGTGACGCCGTCGCACGTGGTCCGACGCCAAACCGAGAAAGTCAAAGATACCGTCTTCGGCGTGAAGGAGAACATCATGGGTACCGCTGATGATGTTGCGGAGGGCGGGCGATCAGCAATCGACGACGCCGGCGCGGCGATCGGCGACGTCCCCCACCGCCTCGCCGGCAAAACGCAAGGCAACCCGCTGGCTGCCGGGCTGATAGCCTTCGGGGCCGGTCTGCTGGTGGCCTCCCTGATCCCGGCAAGCGAGAAGGAAAAGGAGGCAGCGGCGGCCCTGAAGGACGCGGCCGAACCGCTGACCACCGAACTTGCCGCCGCGGCTCAGGACGTGGCCCGGGATCTCCAGGAACCGGCCCAGGAAGCGCTGGAAAACGTGAAGTCCGCGGCCACCGAGGCAGTCGAAAACGTTAAGGACGAATCCCAAACCGCCGTCTCCGACGTCACGGACACCACCATCGGGGCCAGGGACCGGATCGAGCCCGCCTGATCCAGACGGAGGCGTGCTGTCCGGCCAATACATCAATGAAGGACGGCACGCCTCGAGCCCGCTTTGAATAAGGGACATCCATGACGACGAAGAACCCCGCCGACAGCAGCAAGGCCAAGGCAGCCACAGCCCCGGATGCGGATGATGCCCGAAAACCGGACAGGCCCACCGAGATCGCCAGGCCAACCTGGACCTACATAGCCAAGAGGACCTTCCGTGAGTTCGGCAAGGATCAGTGCCCGGACGCCGCCGCGGGGCTGACCTACTACGCGGTGCTTTCCCTTTTCCCCGCGCTGCTTGCGCTCGTCTCCCTGCTCGGTATTTTCGGGCAGGCAGGAAATAGCATCTCCGCCCTCCTGGACCTTCTCCAAGGCATCGCCCCGGGATCCACCATCGACACCATCCGCCAGCCCATCGAAGAGCTCACCACCTCGACGTCGGCCGGCTTCGCCCTGGTACTTGGTCTCGTCGCCGCCCTGTGGTCGGCGTCCGGATACGTGGGAGCCTTCAGCAGGGCCATGAACCGCGTCTACGAAGTGGACGAAGGGCGCGGATTCATCAAACTCCGGGCAACCATGCTCGGTGTCACCGTCTTCGCGGTGATGCTCGTGGCCCTGATCGCCGGCATGCTCGTGCTCAGCGGACCCATCGCCGACGCCGCGGGCAGGGCAGTCAACCTTGGCGGGGACCTCCTGACGGTCTGGAGCATCGCAAAATGGCCCGTCGTCGTCCTGTTGGTCGTCTTGATCATCGCGGTCCTGTACTACGTCACCCCTAACGTGAAGCAGCCGCGGTTCCGTTGGATGAGCATCGGCTCCTTCATCGCTTTGCTTGCATTCATCCTGGCATCGCTGGGCTTTGGCTTCTACGTGGCCAACTTCAGCAACTACAACAAGACCTACGGTGCAATAGGCGGCGTCATCGTGATGCTCCTGTGGTTATGGATATTGAACATGTCCCTCCTGTTCGGCGCAGAATTCGACGCCGAAATGGAACGCGGGCGGGAACTGCAGGCAGGAATCGACGCCGAAGAAACCATCCAACTCCCACCCCGCGGAACCACGCGCAGCGCGAAACTCGAGAAACACGAAGAAGAAGAAATCGCCGACGGCGAGAGGCTTAGCGCGCAGCACACCGTTAGCGCCGGCCTAGAGGACGGCTCGACTTCCGACCTTCGTCCAGCTCCTCACTGAAAGGGGGCGCACGTGGGAAACCTCCCGTGGATCGCTGTCATGCTGGTCCCGTCACTGAGCTTCTTCTTCTATTTGGTCTACGCAAACCTCCGCTCCTCCCGCAAGCGGAAGGCCCTCGGCTTGCCGCCCTTGGAACTTACTCCGCCCGAGCTCAGGAATCGACGCCGGAACAACGCCACAGACGTCGTCGACGACCACCAACACCAAGGAAATATCAAGAGCGATCAATAAACTCAGGTCGTTAGTCGGTCACGATGATCGGTTTAGGCTTTGCCGGTGACCGCGGTCCAGATGCCGACGGCGCCCGCGACCACCATTATCGCGGTCGTGTCCCAGCCGAAGGTGGCGGCGAGTTTTCCGTTGCGGTATTCGCCCATGAGGTCCTTGTCCCTGGCGATGAGCATTGTGACGATGAGGAACGGTGCGGCGGCGATCCCGTTGATGATGGCACTGAGGACCAGCAGTCCGATGGGGTCGGAGTCGAAGAGACTGATGATGACGCCGCCGAGCGTTCCCATACCAAGAAGCACATAGAACGTGCGCGCCTTACTGGGACGCCGGTCGAACCCCCAGTTCTTGCCGAGCAGTCCGGCCAGCCCCGCGGAGCCCGAGGCTGCAAGGACGGGCACCGCGAGGATCCCGGAACCAACGAACCCAGCTGCGAACAGGAACTTCGCGGCAGGTCCCGCGATGGGTTCCAAGGCCTTGGCCGCGTGCGCGGCGGTCTTGATGTCCGTGCCGTTCTTTCCCAGGGTCGTCGCGGTGGCCGCGATAATCGCGAACATGACCAGGACGGAGAAGAACATCCCGATGAACACGTCCGCGCGGGCGTTTCGGAGCTTGCGGTGAGCGGCCGGCGCCGAGTTGTCATCCAGCCCGACGGCCTTATCGCCTCCGAGGTCATCTCCTCGATCCGGTGCGCGCTTTGCCAGAGGAACAGATAGGGAGCGATCGTGGTGCCCAGTTCGGGCTGGGCACGAACATGGGCATCAAAGCGATCGCCGACGCCAGCGGCCACGCCGAGACCGAACGAGAACTACGACACGTCCGCAGAACCTACATCACCAAAGACAACCTGC
Source organism: Arthrobacter sp. FW306-1B-F12A (assembly GCF_058781865.1). Classification (NCBI taxonomy): domain Bacteria; kingdom Bacillati; phylum Actinomycetota; class Actinomycetes; order Micrococcales; family Micrococcaceae; genus Arthrobacter; species Arthrobacter sp. FW306-1B-F12A. The sequence continues at coordinate 22,208 of NZ_JBYSXD010000060.1, read as the reverse complement.
GGCAGGCCATCGTGAACGTCGTCAACGCAACCTTTGAAGCACGAAACCCTGAATGGTGAGGAGAAGGAAAAGCCCTGTTCGTCTCATCCTGACCGGGTCCTGGCGTTCGCGCGCTCAGCAGTGGCGGAACGGAGTTCCCGCTGGAGGCGACGGTTCTCTGCTTCCAGGCGCAGGACCATCCCGATGCCTGCCAGGTTCAGGCCCAGGTCCAGCAGCTCACCGATCCGCCGCAAGGTCGCCAGATCCTCCTCGCTGTACTGGCGGGTCCCGCCCAGGGTCCGGCCGGGTTCGATCAGGCCCCTGCGTTCGTACAGGCGCAAGTTCTGCTGCCCCATGCCCACCAGCTCCGCCGCGACGGAAATCGCGTACACCCCCCTGCCCGCGTCGTTACCGCCTGCCATCGCCCACCTCCAAATCTTCCCAAAATCAGGCTTGCCACGCCCCGGTCGCAGTGCTATAAGAAATATATACCAGCCGCAACAGATCGGCTGGGTTGACAACAAAAAAGCTGCGATCTGCAAGGAGTGACACACCATGCTGATGCGAACGGACCCCTTCCGTGAATTCGACCGGCTGGCCGAACAGGTCCTCGGAACGACGGCACGGCCTGCGGCGATGCCGATGGACGCCTGGCGCGAAGGCGACGATTTCGTGGTCGCCTTCGACCTGCCCGGAGTCACCGTTGACTCGGTGGACATCGACGTCGAACAAAACGTGCTGACCGTCAAGGCCGAACGCCCGGACCCCGTCGGCGAGGGCACGGAACTGATTGCCTCCGAACGTCCCCGCGGCGTGTTCAGCCGCCAGCTCATTCTCGGCGACGCACTGGACACCGACGGAGTGAAGGCAAGCTACGACGGCGGGGTCCTGACCCTGCGCATCCCGGTGGCGGAGAAGGCAAAGCCGCGCCGGATCGAAATCGATACCACGGCGAACCAGCGCCAGGAGATCAGCGCCTGAGCACCGGTACGGCTTCCCGGACCGGGAGCGCCTCGGCGGCCAACACGTAATTGGGTGATGGGGTTTCTCAGACCACGCCACGGCGCGGGTAGCGCACAGATACAGGCCCCCGAGGATGACTCCCGCAACGATGGTCCCCGGCTGAACGGACCGGGGACCATCCCTGTCCCCAGATGAACACACGGCACCACCAACAATGAAGACCAACGGCCCGGACCCCTACGAGATCCTGCACATTGACCCGACCGCCACGGCGCGGGAGGTGGGCCGTGCTTACCGCGCGCAGATGCGCAGCCGGCACCCGGACACCCGGCCGGCCCGCGGACACGGCACCGGCCCGACGACGCCCGAATCACAGAAGGAGCTGCAGGACGTGATGAACGCCTATGCCATCCTGGGCAACGCGGAAAAGCGGGCAGCCTACGACAGGGACCACCCGCGGCCGGCTCCGACCGAACCGCACCCCCGGGAACCCCTGGTACGGCCGCCGGATCCGCTGCTTCCGGCCGCCTCGTTGCTGATCGGACCGGTCATCTGGGAGCCGGCCGCCGGACGGTCCGACGCACCGCCGGCGTGGCCGGGCCCGTATCCGCCCGGCTACACGTTGATCCGGCGGATCCCGCACTGGCCACCGTCCGACCCGAAAGCACCATGACGAAGGAGACCCCATGAGTGCCTGGCGTCCGTACGACAGCCAGTTGATGCCCGCGTTCTACGAACGCTTCGAGAAGCGGTGGGGCAAAGGAACAGCGCCGTTCCTGGACCCGGAAACCCACGAACAACCCATGCCCCGGGCCCAATGGATCAACCCGGACACCGGCGCCGCGGTCGCGGTCGTGCCGATCTGGACCGGGGACCCCCGGCACCGCTCCTTCGGGGTGTTCTACCTGCCCCCGGCCGGCGACATCTGGGTCCTGCGCCCCGGGCACACGAACTACCTCGAAACCGACCCCAAAAACCCTGAGCAAGTCACCCTGCGCAACGACGCCTTCCGGAAAGCCGTCGCGCACGCCAAGGAATTCATCTACGGAACCCAACCCTGAAAGCCGCCCCCGGACCACCCGGATCAGGCAACCGGCAAACCCGGCGGTGAACCGTCCATCGGATCCGCCCCGGGGACCGGCCCTTCCGCCGCGGCCCGGGCCCTGACAGACATTCCCGGAGTACCCAATGACCCCTCAACAGATCATCCAGTTCCTCCAGGACTGCAGCATCCGCGCAGCCGCCGGCAATGCACGCCTCGACGCCGATGCGTCCTACCTCCTCTACGTCAGCTGGTGCGGCCTGAACCGGAAAGTCCCCGTCCCCCATCAGGCCTTCCGGACCGCCCTGCGCATGGCTGGCCTGCGCCCCGCAAAGAAGACACCGCACCACTGACCCGCAACGAGACATGTGGAAATGGAGAAGATGACAATGACGTCAACGGCCCCCGAAGGTCCTGGCCGGGATCCTGCCCGTCCCGGGCGATGAGCAGCCCGGCATCTACACGCACTGCGGCGAGCCCATGACCCTGGGCCGCCCGGCCGGCCGGAGCGTCGCTTCGGAGGCGGCGAAAAACACCGGGCGCAGGCTCCTGGAGGTTTACCTCCGGACCCGGGTGCTGCATTGCCGCTGCGGTTTCCAGATGGAAATTCCCCGCCCCAGGGCGGCCTGAGGGGCCAGGTGGAGGGATCTCGATGCCGTTGTCCGACTCTGAACGCAGGCGGCTCCGGGAACTCGAATCGGATCTGGCAGCCCAGGATCCGGTTCTCGCGCGGGAACTGAGCACCGGCAGGCCGGCCCTCCGGTGGCTTCGCCGTTCCATCGGCCTGGCCCTGACCGTCGCGGGCATTGAACTGATCGTCATGGCCATGGCCGCCCGCCTTCCGGGCATCGGCTTCCCGGGATTCATCCTGCTGTTGGCAGGTGCCTGCGTGCTCCTCACCCGCCGCGCCGGCCGCCGGAGCGGATAGCGCCGCACCGCTCCTGTCCGCCCGGACCACCGCCGTGGCCTGCGCCGCCGGGCCGGGGGGACAGATTCTCCGTTGCTGCCCGGCCGGGAGCCCAGGTTCCGGAGCCGGTGACCGGACTTCCAGAGGCACGTGCGGGGCTCGCCGGGCCCTTGGTTGCGGCGAGCAGGGCCAGGGACGCGGCGACCGAGCGGTCCGGCTCCTTGGCCGGCGGTGTGTAGGCCCGCAGGACCAGGACCGATTTGCCCGCTACATCGAGCACGCCGCCCGCGTCCAGGAAGGCCGTGCCTGCGCGTTCTCCGGCGGTGTCCAGGACCTGTTCCCACCGCGACGCGTATTCGGCCGGGGGAAGGGTGAAGGACACCGCGTCGTCCCCGGAGTTGAAGCAGAGGAGGAAGTTCACATCCGTCACGGAGCGGCCCCGGTCGTCCCTGCCGATCCCGGCGCCGTTGTAGAAGACCCCGAGCGCCCGGGCAAGCGGGTTGTTCCAGTCCTCGGGCACCATCACGGACGCGTCCGTGTTCAGCCAGACGATGTCCGGAAGCGGCTGGCCTTCCCTGCGCTTGACCGGACGCCCTTCAAAAAACCTGTTCCGCCGGAAGGTCGCATGGTCCCGGGGGGGGGGCGGGGGGGGGGGGGGG
>NZ_JBYSXD010000060.1:0-18648 GCF_058781865.1 Arthrobacter sp. FW306-1B-F12A | reverse complement strand
CCGCAGCCGGGGGGCGGCGGCGGCGAACTCGGTCAGCGGCTTGTCCGTGCTTTCCCAGTGGATCCAGCTCAGCTCCGAGTCCTGGCAGTATGCGTTGTTGTTGCCCTCCTGGGTGCGGCCCAGCTCATCACCGTGGAGCAGCATCGGGACGCCTTGGGAGAGCATCAGGGTGGCAATGAAGTTCCGTTGCTGGCGGGCACGCAGCACGAGCACGCTTTCATCGTCGATGGGTCCCTCGGCGCCGCAGTTCCAGGACCGGTTGTGGGTCTCGCCGTCGTTGTTGCCGGCCCCGTTGGTCTCGTTGTGCTTCTCGTTGTACGAGACGAGGTCATGCAGGGTGAAGCCGTCGTGAGCGGTGACGAAGTTGACGGAGGCCACCGGACGCCGGCCTGATGACCCGTACAGGTCCGCGGAGCCGGCAAGCCGGGCGGCGAATTCGCCAAGGGTCGAGGGTTCGCCGCGCCAGAAGTCACGCACCGCATCCCGATACTTGCCGTTCCATTCGGTCCACAGCGGCGGGAAGTTTCCCACCTGGTAGCCGCCGGGGCCCACGTCCCAGGGCTCGGCGATCAGCTTCACCTGGGACACGACCGGGTCCTGCTGGACCAGGTCGAAGAAGCTTGACAACCGGTCCACCTCGTAGAACTCGCGGGCCAGGGTGGCCGCCAGATCGAAGCGGAACCCGTCCACATGCATCTCCGTCACCCAGTAACGCAGGGAGTCCATCAGGAGCTGCAGGACGTGCGGGTGGCGCACGTTGACCGTGTTCCCCGTGCCCGTGTAGTCCATGTAATACTGCTTGTCGCCCGCGACCAGGCGGTAGTAGGCCTGGTTGTCGATGCCTTTGAACGACAGGGTCGGGCCGAGGTGGTTCCCTTCGGCAGTGTGGTTATAGACGACATCGAGGATGATCTCCATCCCGGCGGCGTGCAGGGAACGGACCATGGCTTTGAACTCCTGGACCTGCTGCCCGGGCACATGCGTGGAGCTGTAGCCGTTGTGCGGGGCGAAGAACCCGACGGTGTTGTAGCCCCAGTAGTTGGACAGACCCTTCTCCCTGAGCAGGCTGTCGTGCACGAATTGGTGCACCGGCATCAGCTCGATCGCGGTAACGCCGAGTCTTTGCAGGTGCTCGATCACGGCCGGATGCGCCAGGCCCGCGAAGGTGCCGCGTTCCTCCACGGGCACCTCGGGGTGGAGCATGGTCATGCCTTTGACATGGGTTTCGTAGATGAGCGAGTCGCTGTACGGGACCCGCAGGGGGCGGTCGCCCTGCCAGTCGAAGAACGGGCTGATCACCACCGACCGCATCGTCGAGCCGGCCGAATCGCTTGTATTCAACGAGAGCGGATCGCCCGGATCGTAGGAGAACATGGCTTGCCCCCAAGCGATGTCCCCGCTGGCCGCTTTCGCGTACGGGTCCAGCAGCAGCTTGGCCGGGTTACATCGCATCCCGTTGGCCGGGTCATAGGGCCCCTCCACCCGGTAACCGTACGACTGTCCCGGGAGCATATGGGGCAGGTAGCAGTGCCAGACGAACGCGTCCACAGCCTCCAGGGCAATCCGCTGCTCGGACCCTCGCTCATCGAACAGGCACAGATACACCGCACTGGCCGCTTCGCTGAAGATGGCGAAGTTGGTGCCGCTGCCGTCATACGTCGCCCCCAAGGGATAGGCACTGCCCGCCCAGACTTCCATGAACCCCTCCGATACCGAAAAAGCACCACCCACCACACCGGACAGCCCGGGAGCACCGTGCCCCGACCCATCAAACGCGAAGATTTGACGCATATAGCCCCGGGCACCGAGGGAAACCCGCGTTCCGCGGCAGCCACCTCGTCCTGGCCGTGAGGCGGATGGGAATGCCGGGCCCAGGCACCGGGGCGGCGGCGGGATCGCTTCCGGGCAACATGCGTGTCATGCCGGAGGTCCCGGACGGCCAGGTTGCCGCGCTTCTAGACTGGGCATACCTGCTGCGGAGGCCAACGAGGTGACGCGGGGCCCGCCGCCGGGGACGGCAACGGACCACCTGCACCTGGTTGGAGGTCTGTCTGCGCATCACGGGCACCGCATTTCCTGGTGCAGAAACGCAGATGGAGACCGTTATGCAGACAGACCCGCGGCCCACCACAGAGGCCGTCCGTTCGGTGACCGTGGAGGCCTCCAGCACCCGTCCCGGGGACTGGGGGCGGGCCATGGCACTGGCCTTGGACCGGCTGATCCAGGAGATCATCGCCGCTACAGGCACGAACCCGTGCCGTGATCCCGGGGGCCTGGACGTCTCCTTGCATATCCAGGCCGTGCCCGATGGTGAGGCCATCACGGTCATCTGGCGCCGCTGAACTGTCGATCACCGACGCTGTTCACAGCCAAAAGACCGGCGGATACGGCCCCGGCCGCACCCGCAGTCCGGACCCTCGGCCTGCTCGTTCCCGGCGGTGTCGCCGGCCAGCCCAGGCGGGACGCGGGCGAGGAGACCCGGACCCATGGTGGAACACGTGGTGCTCCCGGCGTTTCCCGTCAGTGCTTTTTGAAGGCGTCCTTCACTTTGTCTGCGGCCTGCTTCAGCTCCGCTTTGGCTTGTGCGGCCTTGCCTTCGGCTTTCAGCCTGTCGTTATCCGTGGCGTCGCCGGTTGCTTCTTTGGCTTTGCCGCCGACCTTTTCGGCGGCGTGCTTGATTTTGTCACCCAGACCCATGACGGCTCCTCTCAAGGGGGACGGGCCGGCCCGTGCGGGCCGGACATTTTTATCGTAGACCCGGCCCGTCCCCTTCATCCACGGTCCTGCCCGGCTCCGGCCGGGGCACAGGTGGTTCTGCCCGGGCATCTGGCTGCTCGCGGGACGGGAGCCTGCCGGGATACGCCGGACGGCCGGGGGTTTATGCTGTCGTCCATGGATTCGTACGGGGGCCGTGCGCTGATCTGTGCAGCGCCGGAAACGGTGTGGACCGTCATCACTGATTCGTCCGGCTATCCGGAGTGGGATTCGGGGATTGCCGGGCCCATCGGGGACATCGGCCACGAGCAGAGCATCCGGGTCCGGCCCGCCGGCCTGGCCAGGCCGGTCACGGTGGCTGTCCACCGGTACGGGGACGACGCCATGTCCTGGACGTTCCGGTTGCCGGGGAAATTGTTCAAAGCGGTCCGGACCATCACCGTGAGGGCTGAGCACGGCAAGACCCGCCTGGTGGTGAGGGATGACTTCACCGGCCCCCTCCGGACGCTGATTCAAAAACACAACCCGGGCCTGTCCCGGTCCGCGGACCGGTTCGCCTGCGGGGTCAGGGCCCGGGCCGAAAAACTGAGCTGACACCGGATACGCCGGCGCTGCGGTTGTGCCCGGGGCATGGCGGCTCTGAAGGCGGGACCAAGCAGCTCTGCCTCCAAGGCCTTGGCTGCGGAACCACGGGTGGAGCAGCATGGAAGGTAAGGCCCTTCAGTGAGTCGGCCGGTCCGCATCCGTAGCTCAGTGGTCAGAGCAGGGGACTTTTAATCCTCGGGTCGTGGGTTCGAACCCCACCGGATGCACCAGTCCCGGGCCAAGGCATGCCCGGGCGCCGGGAGCCCGTTGTTGTGGTGCGGGCGCGCCGTTGAAACGACATCTTGACGGGGCGCCCCCGGGTTGGTTTTACCGGAAGACTCACCTGCGAAGTGCGGCAGGCGTCCCCGGGCCTGGCGCGGAAGAAGACATTCAGGACCGCGGAGATAATCAGGTCCGGGAAGAAGGATCGGAGGTTTCGTCTTCGATCAGTGGACTGGTGAACGCAGGCGTCCGGGCTCTCGTGTCTTAAGTTCCCACGAGGGCGTAGTGTCGAATTAGGAGATTTCGGGATGGTCGTTCGGGTCCGGGGATTGAATATCAGGGCTGTGCGACGCGCGAGCGGCCACGGCTGAAGGCCTGGGTCGAAGATCCCGGGCGCCCCTTGGAATCGAGGCCGCATGGCCAACAACAACGCAGTACCCACCACGGAACAATTGCAGGATCTCCTGCTTGAAAGCCCGGGCTTCACCGAATTTCTCCTGGGTTTGGCTACCATCTCAGCGTCGTTGTTGGACGGCCAGGAACCTCTTTTGTGCGCCATTACCGTCGAACGGGATGCCGGCCCTTCGACGGTGGCGAGCAGTACCGCTGCGGCGCAGCGCTTGGACGAGAAGCAATACGCGTTCGACGACGGCCCTTGCCTTACGGCCTTGCGTCACCAACATCGCGTGCTGATTGACGACCTGCAGGCCGACGACCGTTGGGCACAGTACGCCCACCAGGTGGATGGCGAAGGTATTCGCTCTGTCCTCGCAGTGCCTATCCAGACGGACGCTTCCTCACGCGCAGCTTTGAATTGCTACGCCTATGCGCCCGGCACTTTCAACCCGGCCATCGTGGCCCGCGTATTGGAGCATGCGGAGACAATTTCGAAGACGCTGAGGTTGGCGCTGAGGCTTCACGTCCCGGAGCCGTACCCTGAACATTTGCGCTCGGCCCTGCAATCGCGGGCCGTGGTGGACGCGGCGCTGTCCTTGATCATGCTCCAGAACCGTTGTGGGCGGGACCGCGCCATGGAACTCCTTCAGCTTGCTGCGCGGAACAACAACCGGCGTCTTCATGACATCGCCACCGACATCCTGAACGGATCAGCACCCCAGGATTGGACTTCCCCGGGCGTCCCCGATGGACACGCCTGAAGCGCCGGGCACCGGTGGCGCCACCCTGGTACCGCGACCGCAACACGGGTTGGCCAGGCTGTGGGCCCGCTTCTACGGGATAGTCAGAGCGATGCGGAAGAAACCAGCCTCGATGCTTACCTCCATGAGCTCGGCGGTCTCCCGCCACCCCGGGGTGAGTCTTCTGGCCCTGGCAATACTGGAAATGGACACCGAAAGGATGACCGACCCGTGATTGACCCGCAGTGGGACGCAGCACCCGGCGCCTCCACCGCTCCGGCCCGGAACCGCAGACAGGACCCTTGCATTACCCTGCAGGAACTGGTCCTGGACAGCAGCGACGTCATGGAATTCCTTGCCGCCCTGGCCGGCGTGGCAGCCGCCGTTCTCTCGACCATCACGAACACCCTTTCGTGCGGGGTCACCCTCAGGAGGAGGAAAAGAAGCCCCGCAGCGGCCGGCAGCGATGAGAGAGGCCGCGTTCTCGAGGAACTGCAGAACGACCTTCACGACGGGCCTTCCCTGACAGCCCTCCGGGACGATGACGTGATTCTCGTCCCCGACACCGGCGGCGAGAACCGCTGGCGTGACTCCATGGACGCCCTCCGTCGGAACGGCATCCGATCCATCCTGGCTGTCCCGCTGGATCTGGCCGGTGAAGCCGAAGCCGTGATGAGCCTGTATTCCACCAAACCCCTGGGGTTTTCCGGACCGGACATCACGGCCGCGGAAGCATTCGCCGACAGCGCGGCGAAGTCGCTGCGCCTGGCGTTGAGGATCGCGCACCTGCGTCATGCCCGGAACGATCTCACCGCGGCCATGCAGTCGCGTTCGACCATCGACACGGCCGTCGGCATTGTCATGGCGCAAAACCGCTGCAGCCGCGATACTGCCGTCAAGGTTCTGACCAGGGCGTCGAACAGCCGGAACGTCAAACTCCGGGACATTGCCGCGCAGGTCATCGCCTCCGTTTCGGGAGAAACGGACCTCGCGCCGTACTTCGACGAATAGCCAGAAGAGCCGGGGACATGCGGTGGAATCGCAGGTTGTCCGGTCCGGCCACCGGACGCCCTCGGCCGCCGGGGTGACCGGAGCTCCTCTCCCTCGCCCGGCGGGTTTCTGCGGACCCGGGGCCGGGAGCCGTCTTCCTGCCACGACGCGGGCACTTCTTCCGTCGCCCCATGTGGCCGCGGCTACCGTTTGCGTTTCCTCGCCCTGGCTTCTGCCACTGGCCAGGGGCGGGAAGTAGGCTGGGAACAGCGCACCAACTGCCGTGTTGAATTCTCTTCACAGGAACGCTGCGGCTCGATGCACCCGACCTGGATGAATGAGGACTATGGCGCGGAAACTACCGCTGGATGAACTGTCGACTGTTATCGCGCGAATCCAGGGCCTGCTGCTGACGGAAGAGAAAGTGGACCGCGCCGTGCGGTTGCTTGCCCGTGCCATCAAGGACTCCGTGTCCGGAGCGAGCGGCGCGGGGGTCTCCATCCTGGATTCGAGGGGCAGGCTGACCAGCAGCGCCTCCACGGACCACGTGGTCACCCGCGCGGACGCCCTTCAGTATGAATTGGGCCAGGGGCCGTGCCTGACGGCCTGGGCGATGGAGGAAACGGTGATCGTCCGGAACGTCGAAACTGATCCGCGGTGGCCGGACTGGACCGACGCCGTGAAGGGCATGCCCATCCATGCGGCGGTCAGCACCCCGTTGATCGCCGAGCAAGAATGCATCGGCGCCTTGAAGATCTACTCGGACCGTGCCGGCGCTTTCGGCGAGGACGAGGCCCGACTGCTGGAACTATTCGCCGCCCCGGCAGCGACGCTGCTGGCGAATATCCAGGCCAGCGAAGCACCTCACCGCATCAGCGAAGCCCTGGCTGAATCCCTTCATAGTCGTGACCTGGTCAACCGCGCCTGCGGCATCTTGATGCAGCGCCACTCTTTGACCGTTGACATGGCCCTTGCCGAACTGATGCGCCGGGCCCGGCTGCAGAACAGCACGCTGGGCCAGATCAGTGCCGATCTCGTCGCCGGGATTCCGGCGGCCCTGGACTGAGGCCGGCCCGTGGGCTTCGATCCGCACGAACCACAACAGCAGCGCATGCTGGCCGCTGCCATGAAGTCAGCACAAATCAACGTCGGCGAACTCTGGCTCAAGTACTTCAGCCTGGGCGGCGAAGTTGGCGAGTACGAGGTGGAAGCCTATCTCCAAGGCCTCCTCTCCCTGCCCGTCCTGCAACGCGACCTCCTGGCCATGGCCGCCAACGAACTCATCGACACATCCGCCCACGGTCGCGCACCCTACTCCGACGAGCTCGGCCCGGACGGCGACTCGTCCGGCCAACAAAAACCCAAGCAAGAACCGGGCTCGGGACCATGGCAGTCCGAAACGGACTGATCCGGATCGGTCCCCCTCAAGGAGGCCTTGCCTGGTGGATGTCTGTCTCACCTGTCACGTCGGAATGCGGGCCACCTGATCCTCCAACCCATTCATGGATGAGGCGCGGTCCCCGCCCGCCACGACGAGCCCGCCCGGGCCGATCGACGCGCGGTATCCCCCGCAGTTATCGTCCGGCTGCGGGTGGGCGGACGCGCCCCTGGTCCCGGTCTATGCCGGCCATAGGTTTTCTAATCGCCGGCCCGCCCGCCGGGCCGTTCATCCAACGGCGGCCGGGGTTCCTTCAGGAGCTTCAGACCCGGGGGCAGGCCCTGGACGCTGCCTTCGCGTCCTTTCGCCCTGAGGGTGAGGAGGGACCCGGCCAGCTTCACGTTCTCGGCCGTGAATTCCCCGAATTCCTCCGGGAGGATCGGGGCAAGGTGGACCACGTTGCGTGTCAGGTCAGGATCGAACCTGAGCAGGGTCCGCATCAGCTGCACCGGGGTCGCGGCCGCCCACGCCTGGGGTGCGCACGCCGTGGGATAGGGAACAGGGGCGTGGAATTCATAGCGGTCGAAGCCGCAGAAAAGTTCCGGGAGCTGGCCGTCGAAGTGTCCGGCTGCTCCCAAAAGACCGTGCGCTACCTTTCTGGCTTCATCCACGAATCCGTACCGCATCATTCCGGTTGCGGCCAGGGCGGTGTCGTGCGGCCAGACGGAACCGTTGTGATAGCTGACCGGGTTGTAGGCACCCATGTCCGAGCCCAGGGTCCGGATGCCCCAGCCGGTGAACATCTCCCGTGACATCAGCCGTTGGACCACCGATGACGCTTTGTCCTCCTCGACGATGCCTGTCCACAGGCAGTGGCCCATGTTGGAGGCGCAGGAGTCCACCGGTTTCTTGTCCTTGTCCAGTGCGATGGCGAAATAGCCCTTGTCCGGCAGCCAGAACCTTTTGTTGAATTCATTCTTCAGCGTGGCGGCACGCCCGGCCCAGTACTGCTCCGTTTCCCTCTCTCCTGCCGCCCGGGCCAGGCATGCCCGGGCCAAATACGCGGCGTAAACGTAGGCCTGGACTTCACACAGGGCGATGGGCGACTCCGCCAGGGTCCCGTCCGCAAAATTGATCCCGTCCCAGGAGTCCTTCCAGCCCTGATTGGCCAGGCCATGGTCGGTGGCCCTGTGGTACTCGACGAAACCGTCCCCGTCGCGGTCACCGTAGTCGTGGATCCAGCCAAGGGCCCGGTCCGCGTGCGGAAGCAGCGACTCGATGATGTCCTCAGAGAGCCCCCACCGGCTTAGCTCGCCCAGCAACCCCACGAACAGCGGGGTGGCATCGGCGGTGCCGTAGTAGGCTGTCCCGCCCCTGGACAAGCCGCCGGTGACGCCGAGCCGGACTTCATGCGGAATGCGGCCGGGTTCCTCCTCGGAGTCATGGTCCACTCTGGTGCCTTGGATGTCCGCCAGGGTCTGGAGGGTTCCCGAGGCCAGATCCGGGTCGATCAGGAGCGCCATGTAGGAGGCCAGAAGTGCATCCCGGCCGAACAGGGCCATGAACCATGGAGCGCCTGCGGCCACGGCCACGCGGTCGGGGTTGGCAGGATCAAAGATCCGCAGTGAGCCCAGGTCGCGTTGGCTCCACTGCAGCGTGGCTTGGACGCTGCTGTCGGCAAGGGTGATGGGTGGAACGTTTTTTTCCCAGGCCCGGTGCCGTTTGACGCCCGTCCGGAGGTGCGGGACCCCAGTCTCCGTGAAGGGCTCCTCCGGGGCCACGGATTCGACCAGGGGGACCACGATGACGCTGGTGGACCATTTTCCCCGTGCGGGGATGGTGGCCCGGAAACGGAGGGCGTCTTCGGAGATTTCGGCGCCCGCCGCCCGAATCGCCGATCCCCGCCGCTGGCCGTTGCTGATGGCTTCGACCACCAGTTCATGCCCCCGCACGTGCCTGGTCACGGACGTATGCTTGGTGGGGCGGCCTCCTTTGACGTCGAACAGGTCGGCCTGGTCCGCGTCCACGAGCAGTTCGATGCTGCAGTCCACGGGTTCCGCGGAAAAATTCTCCAGCGTGATGTCGTCCCGGAGGCCGGGGCCGACATGGCGTTGCTGCCGGACTACCAGGGGGCTGTCGAAACGGCCGTCCGGCCATTGGGCCCGGCCCACGAAAGTGGCCTCGAAAGCATCGGGACGCTGGGCCGCGAGCGGCTCGCGGGGGGACCCGTTGATGTGCAGTTCCCAGTGGGAAAGGATCCGGGTGTCCTGGAAGAACGCGCCGTTTGTCTCGCCGTCCGGGAGGATGTCCCCGCTGCGGGAGGAAATGCAAAAGGAGGACCCCTCCACGAGCGTGACGGTTCCTGCCTCGGAAACCGTCGTTTCGGTATCGGCGTTCCATGCCGTCATGGGAGGACTCCTCACCTCACGGCGCGGCGGCGGCGCCAGGACAATTACCGCCAAAGCAGATAACGGGGCACGGGAAAACCGGTTCCCTTAAAGATTCTGGTTCAACGCGACCGAATCCGGAAGCCCGGATTCGCATTGCTCTTCGATGAGGTCGGCGAACAGCTGCAAATGGTCGGCCACCATGCGTTCGGCACTGAATTGCTGCTCCACCCGGGCCCTGCACTGCGCCCGGCTCAGGCCAGCGGCTGCCGGGATCATGGCTGCGAGGTTGTCGGTGGAGGCGAGGTAACCCGTTAGTCCGTGCGCAACGATTTCCGGTGCGGCTCCCAGGGGCGTTCCCAGAACGGGCGTCCCGGTGGAAAGTGCTTCAATCATGACCAGGCCGAAGGGTTCGGACCACTGGATCGGGTTGAGGAACGCGAGTGCTTCGCCCATGAGATGGTATTTTCCGGCGTCGTCGACCTCGCCTGTGAAGTCCTCGTTGGGACCAAGGATCGGTTTGATGACTTCCTCGAAGTACTGGATCTCCTCCGGTTCGCGCATTTTGGCCGCGATCCGGAGCGGCACGCCCGCCTGACGGGCGATCCTGATGGCTTCCAGGACGCCTTTGTCCGGGCACATCCTCCCCACGAAACAGACGTAGCCGCCCCGGCCGGTGCCCACGGGCACGGTCGACAGATCGATGCCGTGATGGATCACGCCACGGACCGGTATGCCGGACGCCTGGGAAGCCTGGTTGCGGGAGATCGCGATGATGGAGGTAGTTCTTCCGATCGCACGGTAGATGTCCTTGGCTGAGGACGTGAGCGGGCCGTGGATCGTCGTCACCACTGGCACCCCGGGCGGCCCGTAGCGGTACAGGGGCCCGGCCAGGGTGTGGTCGTGGATGATGTCCACCTCCCCGAGCCCCTCGTAGGCCCTGATCAGGTGGCTGAGTTCGGAGATGGTGAAGCCAAGGCTCGTCGGATCCGACGTCCTCATCCCCGGGACCCGGGGTACGGGGCACCGGCTGTCCGAGGACGCAGCCAGCACCACCTCGTGCCCGGCCCCGGCAAACCCCCGTGCCAGAAGGTCCACCACCCTTTCGATACCGCCATAGGTCTGCGGGGGAACGGGGATCCAGGGTCCTGCAACAAGTCCTATCCGCATTTCTTGCCTTCCAAAAAACGGATGGGTCGGACTCCCCCTGCGTCCCGACACGCACCCAAAACCGTCCGAAGGCCTCTGCTTAACCTCTGAACTGACTATTACTCCCGGACGGACAATGGACAAGACCTACTGCCGGGTAGGCCGGCGGGATTGCCTTTTGACGTCCAGTGATCATTCCTCGAGCCAGCGGCCGGCCGTGGGCACCGGGTCGCAAGAACGACCCCCGAGCAGCAGAGAAGCTAAAGTCCATTCCGAGGGGGGCGGTTGCACCCATGACTCAGCGGACAGAGCAGCGACTCCCCATCCTCGGCTCCCGGGGGTGGACCTCGCCGGAAGAACCGGTCCGGGGCAGGCCTAGGCAGCGAGCGCGGTGCCGAAGAGTTCCGTGGCGCGTCTGGTCAGGTACGCCGGGACGTCGGCTTCCGCGGCCAGGTCCGTGTGTCCCAGGAACACCGCCGTTCCCCGGGCCGCGTCGCTAATGTCCAAGCCCGCGTCCTCGGCGAGCCGGGCGGCACGGATGTTGGGCTGCAGGTTCAACAGCCTGGCCCGGGCGTTGAGGTAGACATGCCAGTCGCCCCGGGAAATTGATTCTGCGCCGCCTCCGAGCAGCCGCCGGAGCGCGGCGGCGCCGGTGTCCAGCCTGCCCAGGACCACGGGTTCTCCCAGGCTGGCGGGAATGATCAGCGCGGTCGGTTTCCTTTCCATCTTTTTCGTCCTCTTTGAGGTAAACGGAACGGCAACCCGGGCTGTTCCCGCCCGCGGGGCCGGTCATCTTGTCCGCTCCCGTGGATCGTTTTAGCGTGGAAACGAGGCCCATGGCCGGCGACCCCCGGCGGCCAGGCCCGTCATTGAGGAAGGAGTGAACAGTCATGGCCACCGTGCGGGAATCCGTCGTTGTGAACATGCCCTTGAGCCAGACCTACAACCAGTGGACCCAGTTCGAGGAATTTCCACGCTTCATGACCGGGGTCGAGTCCGTCCGCCAGGTCGATGAAACCACCGTGCACTTCCAGACCCGCATCGCCGGGCTCCGGCGCGGCTTCGACGCCAGGATCCTCGCCCAGATCCCGGACGAACTGATCAGCTGGGAGAGCGTGGAGGGCCCGCACCATTCCGGAACCGTCACCTTCCACGCGGTGAGCACCGTCGAAACACGGGTCACCGTCGAAGTGGACTGGGAACCCCGGACCGTGCTGGAACGGGCCGGGGCCACGGCTCATCTGGAGGACCGGCAGATCAAGAAGAACCTGGAACGGTTCAAGGAATTCATCGAGGGCCGGGAAGTAGAGACCGGCGCCTGGCGCGGAAGCATCGCCGGGGGCAAGGTCGAAGGCCGCAGCTAGACCACCCGGCGCCCGGGCCTGCTACGGGCTCCGCGTCAGCCGGTGCCCGCCCGCCGGATGAAGCCCCCTCCCGGCCATGCCTTCCACGCAGCCCTCCGTCCTGCAGGCCTTTCGTCCGGCCGGTTGCCGGAATCAACACCGGCGTTCCGGCGTTAATTTTCTTGTCGCAGGTGTGCGGCAGGAAGGAAGAAGATGAAAAGGAGGAACAGGAACATCGAAACGGTCGAGGACGATGCCGGTATGACCACCACCTACCACCGGCACCCGAACGGGGGCGGGCTGCTTGGTCCCGGCGCACGGGTGGAGGCGGATTCCTTCATCGGTGCAACGACCTATGTCGAGGCCGGCGCACGTGTCGGTTCCGGGTGCCGGATCGGCCGCGGGAGCTGGATCGACCGCCGGGCAACGGTCGGGAACCATGCCTTCATCGGTGACGACGTGTACGTGGGCCGGGGAACGGTCCTGGGCAGCTGGGTCCGCGTCGGCAGCCACTCCCGCATCGGGGCGGGGGCACTCATCGGCCGCGGGGTCCGGCTGCACGGGGACACCCTGGTTCCCGACGGCGCACGCATCCCGAACGCCGGGTCTTACTCGGGCTCTTCGTCCCGTACCCGGAAAACCCGCGGCCCGGAATCCCGGATGGCCGCCTAGACCTCCGTCGCTGCTACGACATTCCGTTCTCCCCTGCGAGTCCGGCGCGGGACGGTCACCGACACGGGCCATGGCGCGGACGGGCACCGCAGAGGCAGTATGGGGGGATGAACGCCCCCGCAGCCGGCCCTCCGGAGGATGGCTCCGTAGATTCCGGGGCCCGCCTGCACCCGTGGAGCCGTTACGTGGCCCTGGGTGATTCGTTCACCGAAGGGGTAGGAGATCCGGAGCCTCTCAGCCCGGGAGGCCTGCGGGGCTGGGCAGACCGGGTCGCGGAAGAACTGAGTGCCGGCCACGAAGATTTCGCCTACGCGAACCTGGCAGTCCGAGGACGGCTGCTCCATCAGATCCTGGATGAGCAGATCGCCCCCGCCCTGGCCCTCCGGCCGGATCTGATCACCCTCAACGGCGGCGGCAACGACCTGATCTTCCACCGGACCGACCCCGACAAACTCGCGGCCCGGATGGACGCCGGCGTGCAGCTCCTGGCCTCGACCGGGGCCACGGTCGTGCTGTTCGCCGGCCCGGACTGGGGCGCGACCCCCGTGCTCGGACACGTGCGGGGCAAGGTGGCGATCTTCAACGAGAACCTGCGCACCATCGCGGCCCGCCATGACGCCGTGATCGCCGATCTTTGGGCCCTGCGCCAGCTCACCCACCCCCGGATGTGGGATCCGGACCGGCTGCACTTCTCTCCCCTGGGCCAGCACGCCATCGCCATCATGGTCCTGGAAACCCTCAACGTTCCCCACACCCTGGAGCCGATGACGCCCAAAGAGCTGCCCGCGCGCAGCTGGCGCGAAGCACGGGCCGATGACATCATCTGGACACGCGAACACCTTGTCCCCTGGGTCCTGCAACACCTCACACACCGCAGCTCCGAGGAAGAGCGCCGTGCGAAGCGGCCGGACCCGGGCCCCGTGTTCGGCGCCCGGATGCCTCCCGGGACGTTCATCGGAAACGACCCCCGGAACAAATAGCCGGGCCGGCGAACCGGGCCGTGCGGACCTCCCGGAAGGCCTTGCCCTTGACTATCTCAAGTGATATAAAAAATCTGTATCGACCACTTTAGATAGCGGGACGTGTGATCTTCTCCGGCGGTCCCCGACGTGATCGTCCGGGAACCGCCAGAAAGATCCTGCCCGGCAAGGAAGGGATGAGAGTGGAATGAGTGCGGAGCTGGAGCGCCTGAGCGCCCTGGCCGGCGCCATCGAGGCCGCGGAAGAGGAGCTCGCCGCCGCCTATCTGACCCTGCGGCAGGTGGCCGCGGCGATCCTGCGTTGCGGGGAAGCCACCGTGGCCGAAGTCAGCGACGCCTCCGGGCTGGGCCGGAGCGAGCTGCTGGAGCTGGCCGCCCCTCCACGCCCGCACCGGGGCGGTCCCGGAAGCGGGGCCCGCGCCGGCAGTCATCGGCACCAGGAGGCCAGCCGTCATCCCGGCATCCGGAGAACAGGCAGCGGATGACGGCGCCCCTCCCTTGTTCTACACCGCCTTTTCTGCACCGCCGAGCCCCCGGAGGGACGCCGGCCCCCTTCCGCCCGAGGGTCGGAGGAAACGGCAGGAGCCGTGGTTCGCGCGCCGGTCCGGTTCCGGGGCCCATACAAAAAAACCCGGACAGCCCCCTTGCGGCGGTTTCATTCCGGTGCTATAAAAAATCTATACCAGCCAGCATAGGAAATAGGTGGCTGGGATGGAAGGATCGTACCGATCTGTAAGGAGTGAGGAGACCATGTTGATGCGTACCGACCCGTTCCGCGAGCTCGACAGGCTGGCCCGGCAGGTCCTGGGCACCGCGGCCCGGCCGGCGGCCATGCCGCTGGATGCCTGGCGGGAAGGCGGGGAATTCGTTGTCGCCCTGGATCTTCCCGGGGTCGAGGTCGACTCGGTGGACATCGACGTCGAACGCAATGTCCTGACCGTGAAGGCCGAACGGAAGGACCCGGCCGGGGAGAACACCGAGATGATCGCCGCCGAACGGCCCCGGGGTGTCTTCAGCCGCCAGCTCGTGCTCGGCGAGGCCCTGGATACCGATGCCGTGAAGGCCAGTTATGACGCCGGGGTGCTGACCTTGCGGATCCCGGTGGCCGAGAAGGCCAAACCGCGCCGGATCGAGATCGCGTCGGAGTCGACCCCGCGCCAGGCGATCAACGCCTAGGACCGGGGCCGGCACCGCTGGACCGGGAGCATTGGACCGGCCGCCGGCAGTGAAGGGCGATGCAGACCAGCCACGCCACCGCGCCAGTTGCGCACCGAAAAGGCGGCCCCCGACGATGCCTCCCGCACCGAGGGTCCCCGGCCCGCCCCGCCGGGGACCCTCCCGACACCCGGCGCCCGAACCTGGAAGGAGCCTGCCATGAGCGCCTGGCACCCCTACGATGACCTTCTGATGCCGGCGTTCCATGAACGTTTTGAACAGCGCTGGGGCAAAGGGACGGCCCCTTTCCTGGACCCCGGGGTCCAGATCCATCTCCAGCCCCTGCCCCGGGCCCAATGGATCAACCCGGACACCGGCGCGGCCGTCGCCGTGGTGCCCATCTGGGCCACGGACCCCCGGCACCGCTCCTTCGGTGTCTTCTACCTGCCCCCGTCCGGGGACATCTGGGTCCTGCACCCCGGGCACACCGCCTACCTCGAACCCGGCAAGAACGGCACCGAAGAACAGATCACCCTCCGCAACGACGCCTTCCGGAAAGCCGTCAACCACGCCAAGGAATTCATCTACGGCACCCAGCTATGAACCGGACAACCATCCGCCCGGACGCTCCGGTGAAATTCCGGACAGCGGGGCTGCACGTTCCGCTGCGGCCGCCTGTCCTTCCCCCGGGACTGCCAAGAGGAAATTGGAGAGGAGACCGACATGTCCATCCTGTACATGGACAAGGGCTTCGGGCCGCACGTGGACCGCGGCTTCGAGTCCGCATCAACGCGTCTGGAACGCAGCGGCCTGGCACCGGAACCGGCAGGCGAGACCGAGCGGCACTCCCGCGAACTGGTCCGGCACATCCTCACCCTCGAGCCGGAACGGGTCCCCGCAGTCACGGCCGAACTGTTCGCCGAAGCCATAGCCATCGCAGACACCGTCCGCGAAGCCCAGGGCCGCGGACCCGTCACCTCGTACCGGGCCCGGGACTTCTGGGAAATCCTCAAGGAACTCATCGACAGCGTCCTGGACCAATAGCCCAACATCTGCCTGCCTGCAGAGGAGCCGGCGACGGGGCCTCGCAGCTCCCGTCGCGCCCGGGGCTGCCGTGGCCTCACGTGCCGGGGTCTTCGGCGGCGTCCGGGTACTCGTCCTCGGCGCCTGGGGAAAGCTCCGTGGCCTGGTCGATGAGGTCCGCTTCGGCGGCCTCCGCTTCCGTGACCGCGATCCGGTCGTAGCCGGCGCCGCCGGGCTGGACCTCCGTGCGCTGTTCAATGACGTCCGGCTCCGGGACATCCCCGGGCAAACCGTCCATCTCCGTCAATTCCCCCGAGCCCTCGGGCAGGACCGGTGTGCGCTGCTCGAGAGCATCGGCTTCGGGTACTTCGGGACCGATTTCCTCCGGCTGAACATTCATTTCCACGTCAACCTCCTGTGACCGGAATAGGGACGAAAGGACCGCAGGGCCTCTCTCCCGGACACTCACGCGCCCGGGACCGCCCCTGCCGGGAACCACCGCCACCGTTGGGTCCGGACCAGGACCGGATCCGCCGGCCGAGGTTTCCGCTGTCCAGTAACCGTTATCCGATGTTTTCCGCTGTCCGGCAACCGCTATCCGGCGTTTACCCTATTGAGCGGTGCCCTTATTCAGGTTTTCAGCACCTCAGTGCGAGGGGCTGACCGTGTGATGCCGGTGTTCCTCGGTGCTGGGTTTGATCGCGGTCGCGGTGACGACGAGCGCCACCAGACCGGTGATCCAGGACGTCCAGGCGACGCCTGTCTGCATGGTGTAGGAACCGAACCACGGTGAAAGGAACAGCAGGGCGCCGAAGGCCGCCTGGATCCATTCCATGGCCGGGGTTCCGGGCATGGCCAGATTGATGACGCCGCTGACGACCAGCAAAGCGCCGAACACGACCATCAAGGCAGCCGACGAACCGGCCGCCGTGGTCCAGATGACCGATAGCACAGCGTAGAGCCCGGCGGCGACCGTGACCCAATCTTGCCATCGCGTCCATTTCTTCATTGAAACCACCTCTGTGATGCGGACTGCACCCCGGCGTTCCTCTGACGTCACGCCGGAGGATTCTTATTGTATTTGACGCTGACTTCCCGTGAAAGTACCGCCGCCGGGGGCCGCGAAAACGGGCCGGGCGCCGTTCCCGGCGGCTGTCCGCTGTCCTCGCCGCACGGGTACTTTGTAACAAAAATCCGTGCGCTGCTGCTTCCCGGCAAGCGGCTCCCGGTCAGGCCGGCCGGTGCAAGGAAACGCGCCAATGCCCGGTGTCACCTGGTGCCGGGCATTGGCGCAGCTACCGCCGGGATCATCTTCCACGGAAAACGTTCCGGTGCAGATCGTAGGCCCCGGAACCGGCCCGCCGCCCGAGTACCGGCTACCTGTTTCAGGGGCCGCTACGAGAGTGAGACGTCCGAGGTGGTTTGGCGCCGGTCCCGGGAACCCGGCCGTCGTACCCGCCGGCCATGCGCCGGAAGGAATGGGGACGGCACACCATGGAAACGCCAAACGTGTGCACCGTGTCTTGGTGGCACTTGGCCGGACGCCTCAGGGCTGCAGCTGGCGGGGACGGCCGGCGGCTGCGCGGCGGAGGGCCCCGGCCGGTTCCAGCGGGGCCGTGCGCTGCGGGGCATGGATCCTGCCGCCCAGGTGGGGGACCCTCTGCGGGGCGGCTGCGGGAGCGGGCCCGGTCATGCTGAGCTCGTGGTCTGTGCGCCCGGTGTCCCCGGCGGCCGCCGGGCGGAGGGGAACTCCCGGACACTGGTCGGTGATCAGCCCCATGCCCGCGTACTCACGCACGGCTTCGATGCCGGCTACCGCTGACCGCTTGTCCGGGAAATCCCGGGAAAGGGCCATCACGGCCCCGTCGGGGGCTGCGATCCTGAACCTGAAGCAGCCGCGCTCATCTTCGAAGAGTTCGAACGAACCGGTCATGGAAGTCCTCCTTCACGCCCGGCCGCCAGCCGGACGCTCGACGTATCCCCGGGGCCCGCACGCGGCGCTGCGTACGGGCCCCTGGGCGGGGAATGAATCTGTGTTCCAAGGAAAATGTGAGTCACCCCACATGAGGTCAGGGGTCAACCCTACCGGCGGGGACCCGCGGTGGCCAGCGCCCGGAGCCTCTGCTCACCGATCGCTCCGGCACGCTCCCGTTGCCAGCCCCGCAAGAGCCGGTGTGGACGGCGCCCTCAGTGGCGTACGGTTGTTCTGGCGGCTTCGCATATCCCCCATTTGCGCAGCCGCCGGGAACCCCTGCGCTGGAGTCGCTCCCGACTCGCGCGGGGGTTCCTTATCGGGCACACTGTCTTTCCGCGTCATCGGGCCTCTGTCTTTGCGCGTCCGCCCGGCGTACCCTGATCACGTCCCCGGTACCGGCCTGGCCCGGGTCCTTTGCCTCCGGATTCAAACAGTTAGGCGTCATCAATGGAGATGAACATCAGGGACCACTGGGACAACCTCAGCCCCGGAACCCGGCAATGGCTCACCGAGAACCCCGGGTGCGTGGTGCTGCCCCGCACGATCACGGAGGTCATCCATCAGGAAACCGGAATCACCGCGGACTCGGACCAGCACGACCAAGCCAGCCTCTCCCCCGAGGACCTCGACTTCCTCCGGGCCCGGGCCGAAGGGTCTCCCGCCCAGCCTGGGCACCGGATCTTCGACGCAAAACAGCCCGGAGAAGGCTGACGCTTTGGCGTCAAGAACAAAGGATTCCCCCATGGATGCAGAACAACAGCCGGCCCCGGAGCCCGCGCCCGCACCCGGGGCGTCCCCGCCGGCAGGAGGACGCCGCCCGGTAGTCACCCGTGCGGGGATGGCATGGACGGCCACCGTTGCAGCCCTCGTGCTCCTGATCCTGCTCATCGCGTTCATCGTGCAGAACCAGGACGCCGCCAGGGTCAGGTTCTTCGGCCT